>NZ_BBPW01000007.1:0-30569 GCF_001028545.1 Treponema endosymbiont of Eucomonympha sp.
CGTTCCGAAGCCTGATCATATCCCCTCCCCTTTATCCGGCGTGGCGCCGGACCTTCCGCTCCAGCGCGAACGTGAGCCGTTCCACAAGCATCGTCAGCCCCCAGTAGATGATCGCCGTCGCGCAGTACGCTTCAAGATAGCGGTAGTTCCCCGCCGTCTTCATCGCGGTGCCCTGTATCATCTCGATGACGCCCAGAAGGTACGCCGCGGCGGAGCCTTTGATAATGCTGATAAAACCCTGCCCGACGACCGGCACCGCCACCGGCAGGCACTGGGGCAGCACGAGGCAGCGGATGATCTGCATTTGGGTCAGCCCCACGGACTCCCCCGCTTCCTGCTGCCCGCGTTCCACCGACAGGAGCGCGGAACGCACCCCCTCGGACAGGAAGCCCGCCGCGTTCAGCGTGAGCGAGGCGGTAACTATCGCCGTCTTGTCCATATCGGCGGCGGACAGGCTGAGCGCCCCGTACACCGCCTTCATAAAGAAATAGGCGAGGAACATTTGGAGCAGCATCGGTACGGAGCGCATGACGACGACGTAGCCCTGCGCGAACTTCTGCCAGAACGGGACGCGGTACACGCGGCACAGCGCAAAGAAGGTCCCCAGCGCAAGGCCGCCCAGCAAGGGGACGCCGCTCAGAAGCGCGACGACGGGGAGGTAGGACACCGCGACGCCCAGCTCATACAGAAAAAACGACGGGTCGAACGAAAGTCCCACGCTATCCTCCCTGTTTGACGGCGGCGGTACCGACGCTGAGCCGCGCCGACAGCAGCCGCATTCCCCATTCCAGCAGCAGGCAGAGCGCGAAGAAGACGATAGCCGCGCCCACGTAGCCCTCAAGCTCGCGGTATGTCGCCGCGGCGTTCGTCGTAACCATGCCCATAACGTCGAGCACCCCCGCCGCGCTGTAGGCGAGCGACGTGTCCTTCAGCAGCCCGGACAGGTTGTTTGCGATTCCGGGCAGGGCTATGCGGAAGGCCTGCGGGAACAGCACAAAGCGCAGCGCCTGCACCTCGGTCAGCCCGACGGAGAACGCCGCTTCCTGCTGCCCCGCGCCCACGCCGGATATCCCCGCCCGCAGCGTCTCCGACAGAAAGGCGGCGACGTTCAGCGCGTAGGCGATGATCACGAATGACACCGGGTTCCAGTACCGCCCCACGTTTACGCCGGTAATTCCCCAGATGGCGCCCGGCAGCGCGAGGTTGCAGATCAGAAGCTGTATCAGCACCGGAGTCCCCCGCGCAAACGAGATATACACCCGCGCAAACTGATTCGCCACGGGCACGCGGTACACCTGCACCGCCGCCAGCACCAGCGAAAGGGCGAAGCCCGCGGCGAATGCCCCCGCCGTTATCCCCAGCGTTACCGGCACGCGCCCCGCGAGCCGCGGCAGCACCCTGATGAACGCCTCCCAGCTAAAAAAGCGCATTCCGTCACTTGGCGGTGAAGTCGCCGCCAAGCCACTTCAGGGAAAGCTTCTTCAGCGTGCCGTCGTCCTTCAGCTCCCGCAGCGCCGCGTCGAAGGTGTCCCGCAGTTCCGCGCCCTTCTGTTTGTTGAACAGGTACGCCGCGTCTGAACTGTACACCGCCGGCTCCACAACGCGGAGGTGCGCGTTGTATTCCCTGTTCCAGTTTTCAAGGTTGCGAATCATAGCCACCATAGCGTCCGCCTTGCCCGACGCGATAGCCTCGCACGCAAGGGCGGCGGTTGCCTCGAAGATGATTTTGAACGGGCGACCGTGCTCCTCGTTCCACTTGTTCGTTATGTAGTACGCGTTGTTCGTCGTGCCGACACACACCGCCGTCTTGCCCTTCAGGTCGGCGAACGAGTTTATGCTGAGGTCGGTATCGCGCACGCCCAGGTGCAGGGGAAACGTGGTGTAGCCCTCCGCGCCGTACAGGTATTTCTGCGCCCGCTCGGTGTTGAACTCATACTGGTGCGCCGCCACGTCGATTTTGTCCGCCTCCAGCGACAGGAGAATGTTGGGGAAGTCCATAATCTGATACCTGAGCGTGAACTCCGGATGCCGCGCGTCGATCTCGTCCAGCAGTGCCTTCTCGAAGCCGGTCAGCTTGTTGTGTTCGTCGAGGTACCAGTACGGTCTGTACGCCGACCCCGCCCCGACGACGATTTCGCGCGGCTTCCCCTTGTTGCTCTTGGCGCTTCCCGCCGCGTTCGCCGACAATGCCGCCGCGAATGCCAGCGCCGCCGCCGCGATTCTCTGTGCTGTTTTCATGCCGTAGCCTCCTAAAGTGCTGTACGCACGTTTTGCATTAGTATGCCGCGCCTTTTGGCGCGGCGTCATTCTAGTGTTCCCGCCCGTTCCGCGCAATCCCGCGTTGCCCTTACGGGTAACGGCATATAGCAAAACCGCTCGTTACTCCACACGAGAGCCTCTCGTCCGCCCACACGAGAGCCTCTCGTTAGGCTAGAACAGTGTCTCTGTCCCGCTCTAGACAGCGCCTCTGTTCCGCTCTAGACAGCGCCTCTGTTCCGCTCTAGACAGCGCCTCTGTTCCGCGCGCTGCCTTTGCTTATATGCCGAGTTTCTTCAAGAAACTCGGACGATACCCGCGCTACGCACGGGTATCGCCGCTGCCTCTCTGCCGCCCGTATCAGAGGCTCTGATATGGACGCACGAGCGCGGCGCGGCTTTGCCTCTATGCCGAGTTTCCTCAAGAAACTCGGTCGTTCGGCTACCGCCGAACGCCTCTCACTTGGCGGTAAAGTCGCCGCCCAGCCACTCAAGGGAAAGCTTCTTCAGCGTGCCGTCGTCCTTCAGCTCTCGCAGCGTCGCGTCGAAGGTGTCCCGCAGTTCCGCGCCCTTCTTTTTGTTGAACAGGTACGCCGCGTCTGAACTGTACACCGCCGGCTCCACTATCCGGACGTGCGCGTTGTATTCCTTGTTCCTGCGTTCAAGGTTGCGAATCATGGACACCGTTGCGTCCGCCCTGCCCGACGCGAGAGCCTCGAATAGAAGGGCGGTGGTCGACTCAAAGATGATTTTGAACGGGCGCCCGTGCTCCTCGTTCCACTTGTTCGTCACGTAGTACTCATTCGCCGTCGTGGTTGTCAGCACGACCGTCTTTCCCTTCAGGTCGGCGAACGAGTTTATGCTGGAGTCGTTCTCGCGCACGCCCAGGTGCAGGGGATACGTGGTGTAGCCCTCCGCGCCGTACAGATACTTTTGCGCCCGCTCGACGTTGTATTCGTACTGGTGCGCCGCAACGTCGATTTTGTCCGACTCCAGCGACAGGAGAATGTTGGGGAAGTCCATAATCTGATACCTGAGCGTGAACTCCGGGTGCCGCGCGTCGATTTCGTCCAGCACCGCCTTCTCGAAGCCGGTCAGCTTGTTGTGTTCGTCGAGGTACCAGTACGGCCTGTACGCCGACCCCGCCCCGACGACGATTTCGCGCGGCTTCCCCTTGCCGGTCTTGGCGCTTCCCGCCGCGTTCGCCGACAATGCCGCGGCGAATGCCAGCGCCGCCGCGATGATTCTCTTTGTTGCTTTCATACCGTAGCCTCCTAAAGTGCTGTGCATTAGTATGCCGCGCCTTTTGGCGCGGCGTCATTCTAGTGTTCCCGCGCTTTCCGCGCAATCCCGCGTTACCCTTGCGGGCAACGGCATATAGCAAAACCTCTCATTACTCCTAACGAGAGGCTCTCGTTACTCCACACGAGAGCCTCTCGTCCGCCCACACGAGAGCCTCTCGTCCGCCCACACGAGAGCCTCTCGTTCGCCCACACGAGAGCCTCTCGTTAGGCTAGAACAGTGTCTCTGTTCCGCTCTAGACAGCGCCTCTGTTCCGCTCTAGACAGTGCCTCTGTTCCGCGCGCTGCCTTTGCCTCTATGCCGAGTTCTTTCAAAGAAACTCGGACGTTCCCTGCGGGGAACGCCCGTCACTTGGCGGTGAAGTCGCCGCCCAGCCACTTCAGGGAAAGCTTCTTCAGCGTGCCGTCGTCCTTCAGTTCCCGCAGCGTCGCGTCGAAGGTGTCCCGCAGTTCCGCGCCCTTCTGTTTGTTGAACAGGTACGCCGCGTCTGAACTGTACACCGCCGGCTCCACTATCCGGACGTGCGCGTTGTATTCCTTGTTCCTGCGTTCAAGGTTGCGAATCATGGACACCGTTGCGTCCGCCCTGCCCGACGCGAGAGCCTCGAATAGAAGGGCGGTGGTCGACTCAAAGATGATTTTGAACGGGCGCCCGTGCTCCTCGTTCCACTTGTTCGTCACGTAGTACTCATTCGCCGTCGTGGTTGTCAGCACGACCGTCTTTCCCTTCAGGTCGGCGAACGAGTTTATGCTGGAGTCGGTATCGCGCACGCCCAGATGCAGGGGATACGTGGTGTAGCCCTCCGCGCCGTACAGATACTTTTGCGCCCGCTCGACGTTGTATTCGTACTGGTGCGCCGCAACGTCGATTTTGTCCGACTCCAGCGACAGGAGAATGTTGGGGAAGTCCATAATCTGATACCTGAGCGTGAACTCCGGGTGCCGCGCGTCGATCTCGTCCAGAAGCGCCTTCTCGAAGCCGGTCAGCTTGTTGTGTTCGTCGAGGTACCAGTACGGCCTGTACGCCGACCCCGCCCCGACGACGATTTCGCGCGGCTTCCCCTTGTTGCTCTTGGCGCTTCCCGCCGCGTTCGCCGACAGCGCCGCGGCGAATGCCAGCGCCGCTGCGATGATTCTCTGTGCTGCTTTCATACCGTAGCCTCCTAAAGTGCTGTACGCACGTTTTGCATTAGTATGCCGCGCCTTTTGGCGCGGCGTCATTCTAGGTAGTGTGGACTGGAAGATAGAGGAATAAACACCTGACATGAATGGCGGCGATGAAGGAAGCGGTGAGCTTTGCGTAGCGCGTAGCAATTCCCCGCCAGCGCTTGAGGGCACGGAAGACATTTTCAATGACGTGCCGTGCCCGATACAGCTCATGACTGTACGCTCTTTGCTCTTTCCGGCTTTTAACCGGAGGGATGACGGCTGCTATATCCGCTTCCTTAAGCATATCGAGCAGTTCGTTCGTGTCATACGCTTTGTCCGCAAGAAACGCTTCCGCTTCCAAATTCTCCATAAGGAGAGGCGCTTGATTACAATCCGCGATAGTACCGCTTGTCACAATGCCGCCTGCCGGTATTCCGTACTCGTCGACTACCAAGTGCAATTTGCTGTTCAGCCCCCTTTTGTGCGGCTAATGTCCTGAGTGCCGACTTGTGCCCCGCATGCGTCCGCGTGTGCCTTGATATACGTCGAATCTATCATAAAGATATCCCCGGCAGGCTCGCCTATTGCGGTATCCGCCAGCATTTTCCATATTCCCTTATCCCGCCAGCGGCAAAACCGCTTGTGTATGCTGTTCCAGTTCCCGAATTCTGGCGGTATATCCCTCCACGGAGCGCCCGTGCGCGTCTGCCACGCTACCGCGTTAATAAACAAGCGGTTGTCTTTCGCCACTCCCCCGTGCTTCCCTGCCTGTCCGGGCAGCAGTTCTTTTATCCGTTCCCACGCCTCGTCGCTTATATCGTGCCGATGAATGCCTTCATTTTCTTTCATGCTTCCCATTTTACCTCTTTTCCCTTATCCAGTCCACACTGCCTAGTGTTCCCGCGCTTTCCGCGCAATCCCGCGTTACCCTTACGGGTAACGGCATATAGCAAAACCGCTCGTTACTCCACACGAGAGCCTCTCGTCCGCCCACACGAGAGCCTCTCGTCCGCCCACACGAGAGCCTCTCGTTCGCCCACACGAGAGCCTCTCGTTCGCCCACACGAGAGCCTCTCGTTAGGCTAGAACAGTGTCTCTGTCCCGCTCTAGACAGCGCCTCTGTCCCGCTCTAGACAGCGCCTCTGTCCTGCTCTAGACAGCGCCTCTGTTCCGCTCTAGACAGCGCCTCTGTTCCGCTCTAGACAGCGCCTCTGTTCCGCTCTAGACAGCGCCTCTGTTCCGCTCTAGACAGCGCCTCTGTTCCGCTCTAGACAGCGCCTCTGTTCCGCGCGCTGCCTTTGCTTATATGCCGAGTTTCTTCAAGAAACTCGGACGATACCCGCGCTACGCACGGGTATCGCCGCTGCCTCTCTGCCGCCCGTATCAGAGGCTCTGATATGGACGCACGAGCGCGGCGCGGCTTTGCCTCTCTGCCGAGTTTCCTCAAGAAACTCGGTCGTTCGGCTACCGCCGAACGCCTCTCACTTGGCGGTGAAGTCGCCGCCCAGCCACTCAAGGGAAAGCTTCTTCATCGTGCCGTCGTCTTTCAGCTCTTTCAGCGCCGCGTCAAAGGTTTTCTGCAGTCCCGCGCCCGCCTTTTTGTTGAACAGGTAGTATGTGTCCGAGGCGTTCACCAGCGGCTGCACGATGCGGAGGTGCGCGTTGTATTCCTTGTTGAAGCTTTCAAGGTTGCGGATCATAGACACTATCGCGTCCGCCTTGCCCGACGCGATATCCTCGCACGCGAGGGCGAAGGTCGACTCGAAGATGATTTTGAACGGACGCCCGTGATCCTCGTTCCACTTGTTCGTCACGTAGTACGCGTTCGCCGTCGTGCTGGTCAGCACCACCGTTTTGCCTTTCAGGTCTTCAAACGAGTTTATGCTGAAGTCGTTCTCGCGCACGCCCAAATGCTGGGGGAACGTGGTGTAGCCGACCGTGCCGTACAGGTATTTCTGCGCCCGCTCTATGTTGTATTCGTACTGGTGCACCGCAATATCGATTTTGCCCGACTCCAGCGACAGGAGAATGTTGGCAAAATCCTGCACCTGATACTTGAGCGTAAACTCCGGGTGCCGCGCGTCGATTTCGTCCAGAAGCGCCTTCTCAAAGCCAGTCAGCTTGTTGTTTTCGTCGAGATACCAGTACGGCTTATACGCCGACCCCGCCCCGATGATGATTTCCTGCGTCTTCGCCTTGCCGGTCTTGGCTTTTCCCGCCGCGTTCACCGACAGCGCGGCGGCGAATACCAGCGCCGCCGCGATGATTCTCTTTGTTGCTTTCATACCGTAGCCTCCATACAGTGCTTTGCGCACATTTTGTTATTGCGCCGTGCCAAAAGGCACGGCTGTAGTCTTCCCGCGCTTTTCCTGCAACGCCGCGTTACCCTTACGGGTAAGGTCCAAGTTTCTTGAGGAAACTCGGCACAGAGGCAAACCCGTTAGGCTTGCCGAATGCCACAGGCGCGGCGCGGACAGAATGCCGAATAGAAACGCGACACCCGTCGCCGTCTCCGTGAAACTCCGAATCGCGCTGCCCAGCACGGCAGCGCGATTCGGAGCAAATAGCCAAACCCTAGAATGTAGCCCGTCATAGTCGCCTTTAGCGCCCGACGGGATGCGAGCATATTCATGAACTCGCGGCGCGTCAAGCGCAGCGGAATCCGCTTTGCGAATGCTCCCGATAACCTTCCCCGCGGGCAGTATATCTTGCCCTGCCCCGAAAGCGCAATCGGCGCGAACCTATATGCCCGAACGGGTGCCGTATATTGGCTGGGCGCTCGCGCAATGACGGCAAGCCATAACCGCCCTGAATGCGCTGTATCCGGCTCGGCGGCTTCCGCTCCATATCTTAACCGTGCCCCGCTGCCGCCGAGACGCGACCGGCGACCCTGCTGATAAAGTATTCGTGGATTCGGGTATCGCCGGTCAATTCGGGGTGGAACGACGCGGCGAGCAGGCTGCCCTGCTCGGCAAAGAGGATTTTGCCCTCATAGCTCAAAAGCGGCACAGCCCCTGCGCCGACCCGGTCGATATACGGAGCGCGGATGCAGATTATGCGGAACGGCTCCCCGCCGAGTGCGGGAACAGGCATATCCGCTTCAAAGCTGGCTAACTGCCGCCCGAAAGCGTTGCGCTCCACCCACGCATCCATTAAGCCGAAACGGGGCTGCTCGCTCCCGTTTATATGCTTTGCCAGCAGTATCAGCCCCGCGCAGGTGCCGAATATGGGCAAGCCGCGCCGCCCCAGTTCGGCAATAGGTTCCAGCAGCGCGTAGCGCGCCAGGAGTTTCCCTATCGCCGTGCTTTCGCCGCCGGGGAGAATCAAGCCGTCTATGCCGCATAAATCCTCCGTGTTCAGCACGTCCGCCGCGTCTACGCCCAGCCGCCGAAGCATGACTCGGTGTTCTCGCACCGCGCCCTGCAACGCCAGAATGCCGATTCGCACCGGCTACCACCCGCGCCCGGCGAGCCTGTCTTTTGCGTCGAGCTGCTCCGCGCTCTGCCCGCGCATAGCTTCTCCCAGCCCCTTCGACACTTCGGCAATCAGCTTGGCGTCCTTGTAGTGCGCCGTCGCCTCGACAATCGCCTTCGCCCGCTTTGCCGGGTTGTCCGACTTGAATATGCCGGAACCGACGAACACGCCGTCGCAGCCCAGTTCCATTAACAGCGCCGCGTCGGCAGGGGTCGCTATGCCGCCCGCCGCAAAGTTGACCACCGGCAGCCGACCCAGCGTCTTCACCTCCCGCACCAGTTCGTAGGGCGCGCCGAGTTCTTTGGCGACGGTCATCAGTTCCTCCGGCGAGGCGTTCGCCACGCGCTGAATCTCCTCGCTGACCTGCCGTATATGCCGCACGGCTTCAAGCACGTCGCCGGTGCCGGCTTCGCCTTTGGTGCGTATCATCGCCGCGCCCTCCCCTATCCGCCGCAGAGCTTCGCCCAGATTGCACGCGCCGCAGACGAAGGGCACCTTGAAGCCGGACTTCAGGATATGATAGCGGTCGTCGGCGGGGGTGAGGACTTCGCTCTCGTCGATAAAGTCTACGTCCAGCGCCTCCAGCACGCGGGCTTCAACGCTGTGCCCGATTCGGGCTTTCGCCATGACCGGAATCGTTACCGCCCGCTGAATGCCGCAAATCATTTCGGGGTCTGACATGCGCGCTACGCCGCCCTGCGCCCGAATGTCGGACGGCACGCGCTCCAGCGCCATTACCGCGACGGCGCCCGCCGCCTCGGCAATCCGCGCCTGCTCAGGGGTAACCACGTCCATAATGACGCCGCCCTTGAGCATTTCCGCAAGCCCGCGCTTTACCGTGAGCGTCCCCGTTTCAATATTCGCCATAACTGTTTCTCCGCTTAAGTTTATTTATGGTATAGAAATATAAGCACTTGAGCGCCTCTTTATTCAAGGGAGACGCGTTTGTCTAAAAGCAGCGCACATCTCGTGAAAAACATACGCTTCTCTTCCAAAAAGGTGCGGGAGTTTTTCCAAGAAGCAAACGCGCGTTTTTTAATACGAACTGCCCGAACCGGTGCGGATACCGCCTTATTTCCCGTGTCCGCCGCGTCTCTGTCCGCCAAAGATTGCCGGAACCGCAATTCCAGCCCCTTGCATTCATTGCATATATAATGCTATAGTCCTCTTCGCTGGTGCGTTGCATCAGGGCGGCTGATTCCCTGCGTGTTCACCTCCTTTTTCGCGCGGAGATGACGCCGCCATTTTTTTTCCCCTCACCGATACGTAGCCAGCGCCTGATTGTAGATATCCTCGATAAGCCGCAAGCCTCCGCGGTATCCCGCATACGGCGTGGTCATTACCAGCCGATACGGCGACGGCAGCGCGGCGGACAAAAAGTCATAGCTTTTCTTTCGCGCCAAATCCTTGTCCCAGCCGCACCCGATAATCAGCCCGCGCCCCTCATGCGCCGCGTTCAGAATGGCTTCCTGCGCCAGCCCCCCGTCCGGCTGAAAGAACACCGGCACCTCCCGCTTGGAGGAAATGCCTGAGGCAATCTTCAGGATATCCGCCTGATACTGCTCCGGCACCTTGTCCGTAACGAACTGCTCTTTAGGCACAATGCCCGTCTCGTGAAGCAGAAACTTGGATATTCCCAGTACGTACCCCGCGTCGTGCAGGATATGCACAAACGCGGGCAGCCCGTAACGGAACTCCAGCAGGAATGTCGCAAGGTTGTCGATTTCCTCGTAAAAAGCGTCCTCTTCCTTCTTTATAAACGCGTCTGCCGCGTCGAGGTTGATATCCGCGCCGTGCTTGCCCGCATACACCGCAAGCTCCCGCAGGAAGCGCGACGATTCGTTGCCGCCGATAGGCACATAGGGAAAGCGAAAATACGGCTGCCCGTATTTCTCCTCCAAATGCTGCACGATAGGCAACCCATACCACGGGGAAATCAGCACGCTGAATGCCGCTTGCGGGACAGTCTTCCATTCCGCAATGCCCGCTGAACCGGGACCGAACAGCACGTTAACCCTGAGACCAATGCCTTCGATGAGCCGTTTGTATTCCTCAAGGTTGCCCTTCCAGAACGGGTCCTGATAAGGAATCGACGCAAACAGGTTCACCAGCTTCGGGTCGCGCGGCGCGGCGCGGTCAGCATATTTGTCTGCGAACTGGTCGATAACCGCGTTGACCACCACGCTGTGCGACTCGTAGTTGGTGCCTTTGAAGCCCGCAGTCTCGGCAAACACGAGCGGCTTGCCCGCCTCCGCGAATTGCTTCGCCACCTGCTGCACGTCGTCCCCCACAATCGCGGAGGTGCAGCCGGTCAGCACTACCTGAAAATCGCTTTTCAGCACTTGGTATGTATGGCGGATAAGCTCTTCCAGCTTTTGCACGCCGCCGAAAATCACCTCATTCTCGGACACATTGGTGCAGGGTGCCGTGTTTCCGCCCGAATAGCCCGTGGAACGCTCAAAGAACCCCGCGACCATAGTGCCGCAGCCCGGGCCGGAATGCAGGATAGGTACTGCTTTCGGAATCGCCACCACCGTTTGCATTGCGCCTATGGCGCACATAAACCGCTGCTGCTCTATTACTCCCGACACCCGCAATCTCCCGCGCCGTCTCCCAGAAATGTGAAAGGGTCTTGCCGAAGCCACCAGTCGGAATAGGGGTTGACCGCGTGTTTCTCAAGGTTTTTGACGAACTCGTCGTTCTCTATAGTTTCAAGGATGCGCTTCCCGTAGCGCACGACGCCTTCATATCCCATGCCGAAATGCTCGTCTCCGATAAGCAGTGACGGAATGCCGTACTTTGCGCCCCACAGCGTCATGCCTCCGTGCCGAGCCAGCAGGATATTAGGACATACGCGCCGCAGAATGTTCGCCAACTCGAACTCCTGCTTATTGCAGACGTTGTAGCGCGGAATATCGCCGTAGTCGTTCACTACGTTTTGCAGCGTGTCTGCCGTAACCACGCCGTTATCGTACAGCGGGTCGTGGTGGAAAATCGCCGCGCCCAGCGGCTCCACGCCTAGTTCTTTCAGCACGGCAAGCAGCGAATGCCCGTGGGACGCGCCCGCCGTCACGTAAGCGGTTTTTCCTGCAAGCTTCTTCCGCAGAGCTTCAATTTCCGGCAGCCAGTGTTCCCGCTCTTCCTGCAAGAAAATCTCTGCCTCCGCTTGCCTGTCGGTCACCCTTCCGAGTTCGCGGAACCACCGCTCGCTCTGTGCAACCCCATAAGGCGGGGACAGCTTGATTTCCGGCACGCCGAATTCCTGTTCCAGCGCCGCGCCGAGATACGACCCCAGCGTGGCGCAAACCTGAATGGTAAGCCGCGCTTCCGACGACGAGGCGATTTGCGCCACCGTCGCAAAAGGAGTCAGGTAATTCGCCCGAAGGCGCAGCCGCTTGAACCACGCCCCGATATAGTCCGCTCCCCAAAAGTTGACAACATTGACCAAATCATTCTGCTTCTTCTGCGGCGGTTTAATGAGTTTCCGTGCAATGCCGTGATAGCCCGCGTCAAAACCGCTCGTCCAAATGCGCGAGCGGAAACCTTCGCAAAATATGGCTACCACCGGAATGCCGATTTCCGCCTCCCCCGCGTCCGCAACCATTTGCACGTCGTCGCCGATGATGCCAGACGCGCAGGTCGTAATAATGAATATGGCGTTGGGCTTGACCCGCCGGTGCACTTCCCGGATAGCGCCTGCAAGTTTTTGGCTGCCCCCGTACACGGTGTCGCGCTCTTTCATATCGGTGCTGAAGATGCGCCGCTCGGTCGGCTCAAACACGCCGCGGTGCGCGCCGTTCACGCGGTAGGTAAACGCAAACTCGTGCAAGCAGCCTGCGCACCCGACCGGTCCGTGGCTGATAACCGCCGCGTCACGGATAAGCACTACGGTACACGCCGCATTTGAGGTGGAACAGCCGAGGCACTGGCTAAACGACCGCCGCTTTTCTTGCAGGCAGCCCTGCCGCGCTGCGCCGACCAGTTCCCGCGCCGTGCCTGCATAGCCGGTAATGGATCCGAGACGGGTTTCCCGCACCGGCACGCTGGACGCTTTGAGGTTGACTTCGGTCATGCGGCGTGCCCTACACCTTTTGCCCTAGAGACCTTCGCAAACCCTCGGTCTAAGTCCGCAATCAGGTCGTCCGCGTCTTCCAACTCGAACGAGATGCGGAGCAGGTTCGGCTCTATATCCGCCAGCTTCTGTTCTTCCGGCGTCAGTTCACTGTGCGTTGATTTGGGCGAATTGACAATCAGCGAACGGGCGTCGCCTACGTTGCCGTGATAGCTCCACAGCTTAAGCGCGTCGAGGAAGGTTTCGCTCTGCTCGACCGTACCCTTGAATCCGAACGACAGCATGCCCGGCGCACCTTTAGGCAGGTGCTTTTGCCCAAGCCGGTATACGGGCTGGATTTGACGCTCGGATGTTTGACCCACGCAACGTGCGGACTGTGTTCCAGATACGCGATAACCTTCTGCGCGTTCGACACCTGCTTTGCCACCCGCTCGGACAGCGTTTTGATTCCGACGAGCGCAAGATATGCGTCGAATGGGCTGAGCGTCGCGCCGAAATAGTTCAGATAACGCAGGCGTATCCGCGTGACGAACGTCGCGCCGGAGAACATTTCCAGGGGGCTGCGCTCCCGTCCCGTCGTGCGGTCGCGCAGCACGTAGATGTTTTCCTTCATCTGGGGGAAGTTGCCGTTGCCCCACGGGAACTTCCCGCTTTCCACGATATATGACGTCCGCAATCAGGTTGCCGTGTCCGTTTAGCGCCTTCGTCGCCGAATAGACGACGATATCCGCTCCGTACTTAATCGGGTTGAGCAGATACGGCGTGGCGAACGTATTGTCTACCACCAGCGGGATTCCGTGTTTATGGGCAAGCGCGGAAAGCACCTCAAGGTCAGCCACCGCGACGGTCGGGTTGCTCACCGTCTCAACGAAAATCGCCTTGGTATCCGGCTTAATGTCCCGCTCCAGCGCCTTCGCGTCGTCGATATGTGGCAACTGGTCAAACGCAACGTCGAATTGGGGAAACAGCTTCTGAAAAGCGTCAGTACTTCCGCCGTAAAGGTAGAGGCTGGCCAGAATGCGCCCGCCGTTTTCCGCCAGCGTGTACATTATCGCCGCCGCCATTCCGGACGCGACCGCCAAGCCTGCCGTGCCGCCGTCGAGCGCGGCGACGCGTTTTCCCAGCACGTCCACCGTGGGGTTGGTCACTCTGGTGTACAAAAAACCCGGCTCGCTGAACGTAAACAGTTTGCTCGCGTGCGCCGTGTCGCGGAACTCATACGCTACGGTCTGATAAATCGGCGGGAACACCCCGCCTGATTGTGCTCGTTTGGGTCATACGCAACCATGATTTTGAGCGTGTCGAAGTGATATTCCGCGTCAGCCATGCAAACTCCCCGTCTCCAATTGCGCGCCCCGCTCGCCGAACGGCAAGCAGGATTTTCACTGCAAGACAAAACAATTCTCGCCGGCACGTGAGAGATCCTCTCACACGAGAGCGAGCGCAGTTCCGGCTAGATTGCCGCTCCCGGCGGGCTTATCTTGCCTTGCTCGTGGGCAAGCAGATAGTCGCCCCACTTTGCAGCCCACTCCCGAAGCTGGCTGACTTCGAGCGGCGCGGGCGTTTTCGACGCCGTGTGCTCCGCAATCTTCTTTGCCAGCGAGCGGTACACGCCTGCCTGCGCGGATTCGGGCGCGGCTTCTATCGTCGTCTTGCCCTGAAGCTCGCTCTGCGTCACGGTAACCGAGCGCGGCACGTATTCCACCACCTTCGTGTGCGTCTTTGCCACAAAGTCGTCGATGATTTCGCGGGAATACGGCGAACCTATGGAGTTCGCAATCACGCCGCCCAAAAGCGCGCCGCCCGACGCCGAATACTTGGCGATACCCTTGAACAGGTTGTTCGACGCGTATACCGACATAAAGTCCGATGACGAGACGGTAAACACGTGCTCCGCGATGCCCTCGCGTATCGGCATTGCGAACCCGCCGCACACCACGTCGCCCAACACGTCGTAAATCACCACGTCGAGGTCGAGGTCTTCAAACACTTTCTGTTGCTTGAACAGTTCCACCGCCGTGATGATTCCGCGCCCCGCACAGCCCACGCCCGGCGCGGGACCGCCCGCTTCCACGCAGTAAATGCCGTTAAAACCCATAAAAATGACGTCCCCCGCTTTGACCGACACTTTTTCGCGCAGCGTGTCCAGCACCGTCGGGATATACTTGCCGTCGCGCAGCGTGTTCGTCGAATCGCTCTTGGGGTCGCAGCCGAACTGCATAACCTTCAGCCCCATTTCAGAAAGCGCTGCGCTCAGGTTGGAAGTCGTCGTCGACTTCCCTATCCCGCCTTTCCCGTACACCGCTATCTGCTTAATCTTCTTTGCCACACAGAACTCCTTTCTATTGATCCTTATTTATACAGCGTATCTGGCACGCCCGGCAGCGCCACAAAGGTATTCCGTGTCAGCGCTTCCACGTTGACGGACTTGTCCACCAGCCCGATTCGCTGCAAATCCCGCGCGTTGCGGATAATCGCTGTTTCCGCTTCGCTCACCGACGCGCGGTAGTTATAGGTCTTCAGAATCGCGGCATTCACCGCCGGGTCGCCCGCGACATACCTCTTTTCTTCCATAAGCCGCGCGGTTTCTTCCTGATTCTCCTGCACGTAGCGTGCGGCTTTCTGAATAGCCCGCGTAAACTTCGCCAATACCTCAGGATGCTTGTCCAGCACGGCGGCAGACGCCACGAGGACGCAGCAGAACTCGTTTTTCAGGTAGTCGTCGGTCGCCGAGTTGATAATCACCCTGCCTTTGCCCTCGTTCTCGATAATCCACGCGCGGGGGTCTTCGGTGGTAATCGCGTCAACCTGCCCGCGTTCAAGCGCAAGCGGCAGTTCCGTAGACGGATAAATGAGCCATTCCACCTCAAGGTGGTTCGTGCTCACGCCGATTCCCAGTTCTGCAAGATACCGCTGGGTAATCACCGTGCCGCTCGAGTTCATGCTGCTCGTGCCGATTTTCTTGCCTTTGAGGTCTGCCGGAGTCTTTATGCTCGAATCGGGTCTGACCATCACTTTGATGCATCCGGTATGCAGCCCTAGCGGAATCCGCACGTCCAGCCCATTGGCGATAGGCTGAATCAGCGTGGCGAGCAGATTGTTCGTAACGTCGACTTGTCCGGTGGTCAAAAGCTGGGGACCCTGCCCCGAGTCAATTTTCACCTCTTCGTACTTCAGTCCCTCTTCTTTGTAAAAGCCTTTTTCCCGGGCGATAAAGAAAGGCGCGGAACACAGCCCCGCCGTAACGCCCACGCCGATTTTGAGCGTATAATCCCCTTTCGCCAGAGCGGATTTTTTTGCGCTCGCTGCCCACACGTTCGGCACATTTATCAGTGCCGCACCGATGACCAAAACCGCCAGTTTTTTCATAACAACTCCTTCCTGTACGGAAACGCCGTACCGTATATGAATAGAAAGCTGTGCGGAAACGTCCGTTTACTGCACAGCAACCGTAAGTTCTGCAAAATGCTGGGCATTTCACAGGGTTTGAGCGGAACCCGACAGGATTTCCGAACAAGCCCGCTTGCTTATAAGGGTATACGGAACATGTTTGCCGAGCCGCCGAAAACACACCAGTCGATACACGGTGTTGCTCATAATTCCTACAAGCGTCAAGTATTTAATATAATATAACGCGAATAATGTCAAGAGGCATACGCGGTATTTGATAGATTTTTGCTGAAATTTTGTGCCCCGTTATGGTGACCATGCCGCCGGAAGTGATGTTCCGGTCAACGGAGCCGCTGGAAACGTCCAGCACCTCGGCGACGCAGCCTTCCACATTCTCCAGTCCCAGCAGGTCTATCCGCACCTCGTCGGCGACTTTCTGCAGTTTGCGGAGCACGCGGAACGCGAACTCGATTTTGTTCCGCACCGGATCTATGGCGGACAGCGGGCTGTCGAATGTGCCGTCGATTTTGGGATAGACGCCGTAATAGCTGTTCTCGACCGCGTAGCCGTCGGCAAGCTGGTACGCGGCTTCGGTGTAATAGGCGTTGACGATTTCGACCGCCTGGTCGAATTTGGCGGTCATGCCTCCCCGCGCGAGCGCGGCGGCGCAGACGTTTTCCACGCCGAGCGTCTTGGGCGTTAATGAAAAGAATAATTTCTGGCGTAGTCTTGCTCGAATTTCTTTCCGGGTGCATGACTACCTATAAAGGAGCATACAAAGACATTCTATTGTCAAGAAAAGACATGGCAATAATCAGAACGTCTAGAAACGAGCTTACTTCCGCGGAAAACGTTGAAATTTATATGCTCGGCAGGTGCGGAGAAATAGGCACCGAGCGAGGGTATACGCATTTTTATATCATAGACGAAAGATTGGATACCAGCATTCAGAGCATATATTCAACCTCAAATGTCAGCAGTTTTAGCACAAGCAGCGACGGGGAAACTAAATGTTTGTTTACAAACGAACATATCGACGCATATAGCGACCTTCCGTATTACGATTGTCAGGAATGTTTTCAGAAAGCGCAGTCATTAGACCAAGTCGCTGTAGGGTGGAATGTTGCCGACTGGATATCGGCGGGTTTGCTGACTATTTTTGGAATTGCAGCTATATCGCAAACCAGTGAATAATGGGGAAGTTTGCTGCTCTTGAAGATTTTTGTTGTAACTATGCACATTTTTATACCTGCCTCGTTGCATATCTTACCGCGTAGACAAGGGTTTTTGTCAATATTTGGAAAGAGCGGGATATGGGTATGAGCGGGGAATAAATTACTGTAGCGCGGTTGAAAACCACGGGATATACGTTACCAGCAGCAGAACGGCGAACTGCACCGCAAGGTATGGCAAAACGCCGCGAATCACGCGGAAGACCGGGACATTGAACGTGTAGGACGCGATGAACAGGTCCATTCCGACCGGCGGCGTCAGAAAGCCGAGCTGCATATTCATTAGAAAGATGACGCCCGTATGCACCGGCGAAAGACCGAACGGCTCCGCAACTGCAATGACGAGCGGCGACACAATCAGTATCGCCGAATATGTGTCCATAAGGCAGCCGACCGCAATCAGCGCAAAGTTCAGCAGCAGCAGGAATGCGTATTTCGAGCTGACATAGCGGAGCACCAATTCGGACAGTTGCGCCGGAATGTTCGCGTCCATTAAAAAGTACGAAAGCCCCCGCGCCGACGCGAGGATGAAGAGCACGCCGCCCGACACCGGAATGCTTTCGAGGACGACGCGGAGCGCCTCCCTGCCGGAAAAGTCGCGCCGGACGACGGCGGTCAGGAATATGGCGTACAGCGCGGCGAATGCGGCGCTTTCGGTCAAGCTGAATATGCCGGTAAAGTAGCCGACGCAGAAGAACACCGGCAAGAGGAACTCGAACGCCGCGTTTTTGAGCGCGGTGAACGCTTCGGGCGCGGAAAATGGCGGACGTGCAGCGTTTTTATCGAATAGGAAGCCGACGAAAATCGTGCCGAGCGCCAGCAGGCAGCCGGGGATGAGCGCGCCTTTGAAGAGCGCCACAATGTCTACCGAGAAGTAATTCGTCGAGCCGTACATGATAACCGCCGCGCTCGGCGGGAACAGCAAGCCTATTGCGCCCGACGCGGTTGCAAGGGAACGCGCACGGTCTTGCGGATAACCGGAGCCAGTCAGGAGTACCGTCAGCAGAGAGCCGAGCGCCAGAATCGTAACGCCCGACACACCGGTAAACGTGGTGAAAAACGTGGCGACGACAACGACGGCGACGATTGCCCCGCCCCGGAACCAGCCGAAACACGCGCGGAAAACGTCGACGAGACGGCGCCCCGCACTGCCTCGCGACAACACGTAACCGGTAATCGTGAACAGCGGAATCGCCGCAATGGTTTTATCGGTGAGCATCTGGTACGATTCGAGCGGCAGCACATCGACATAGCCGCCTCCTTGCGAGAATGCGACATAGGCGACTCCGCTCAGGACGATGAAGAGCGGTACCCCGAAGAACGCCGACGCGACGAGCAACAGAATGAGTGGCGCAGTAGCCTGTCCGGCAAACATGCACCACCGGGCATTCACCGCGTCGAATACCGGCGGCACCGAAGAGGCCAGCACGTACCATGCATTCGCAAGAGTCCCGCCCGAAACCACCAAGCCGACCGCCGCTCCGAGAAACGCGCTCGCTCGAAGCGGCTTCCTGAGCCAGAGCGAAACGGCGAGCGCAAGGTACGTCAGCGGTAATACCGAGAACACGGCGGCAAGCGGGATTCCGGCGACGGTGCTTCCGGGCTCAAAGGCGGAAAACACGCGCGAGCACGACGCGAAAAAAAGCGCCGTCAACACCGCAGATTCGATTCCCGTCCTGATTTGCAGAGTCAGGGTTTGGGCTTTTGGGGACAGTCTGTCCGAGAGCGAGGCGAGGCTGATATGCTTGCCACTCCGCCACGTAATGATTCCCGCAGCGCAGGCGAACAGAAAGAATATATTGGAGACGACGGCGTCGCTGTTGAAGATTATGACGGAAAACTGTTCCTGAAGCAGCTTGAATGCCAGCGGGATAAGCGACAGCAGAAACACCAGCAGAACGGCGGCGCGGTCGACTGCCTTGTCGAATATCTTATGCGACACCGGCGTTCCCATTATGCGAGTTTTGCGCACTGCGCTCAGCCGCCGCCGTTTTGCTTTCGGTATTCGGCGAGCAGCGCCAGAATCCGGCGGTAGAACGCGCGGTCGAGTATGGTGTTGTTGCCGTCGAGCATCTTCTGCGCGTCCTCGGTGAACGATTTTTCCCACGCGGCGAGTTCGGCGGCAGTCGGCACAGCGCGCGTAACCCCGCTTTGTTCCATAAGCGCAAGGTAATGCTCATCCGTTTCCTGCTGCATGGAACTAAACACCCGCTCGGACTTCTTCACCGCTTCAAGCAGCTGCGCGCGGTATGGGGCGGAGAACGAATCCCACACCGGCTCTGACATAATGAACGCCGTAAAAACCGGGCATATCGGCAGGTCAAGCACGTAGCGGAGCGTCTCGTGGTATTTCGTCGCGTAGGTGTACATAGGAATCGCGTACACGCCCTGTACGCCGCCGGGGCTTCTGATATTCTGCGAGATTTTATCCAGCGGGATATTCTCCACCTTGTATCCGGCGGTTTTGAGCGCCGCGGTGAACTCCGGCGAGCCGAAGCCGCCCATAGCCAGCCGCAGGTCTTTCAGCTTCTCCGGCGTCCGCACCGGTTCCTTCGTTGAGAAGTAAATCCAGCCGACGCCGAAGCAGCCCAGCAGCACGTACCCTTTGTTTTGCACCGCTTTCTGTATGTCGCCCGACACCGCTTCCAGCACGTAGTCGACTTCCGCCTGAGTCTTGAACGTGAACGGGACGCAGAGCGTCAGGATATGGGCTTCGGGCGCGAGCTCGTGTATGCCTATGCACGTAAACACCGCACCGTCGAGCGGCGCCCGCTGACCGGGTCGTGCGCCGCGGAGCTTTTGTATGACGCCGTTCTCCGAGCCGATAGCCTGTGTGTCGAAGAACTGGAGCATCGCGTCTCCGCCCGAAATCCGCGCCCACTCCTGTGCCAGCTTCCGCTGCTCGACGTCCCAGGGGGAACGGTTCGGTGCGACCGATGCGATTTTTATCGTCTGTTTCTGCGCCGCCGCGCCGAACGCCGCAAAGACAGCCAGCGCGGCTCCTGCCGCCTGTGCTTTGTTCAAAGCCGAGCCTCCTTCCTACCAGTCTATGAAATAATCTTCCCTATGCTCAAGCAGCCACTGCGCCTTTTTCTGCATGATGACCGTCGAGAGCCGCGAGTCGGGCATATCGTCGGGGCTGACCGCGAGCGCCTTGCCGAGCGCCTCGGCGAAGCCTGCGGAATCGTTCGCGGGGACGCAGAGCGACTGCGCGTAAACCACATACGGGTCGGGCAGCTTCCCCTTAGAAATGCGGAGGCTCTCCTCGTAGCAGAAGCGCGCGCGCGCCGCATTCCCGCCGAAATCAGCCGGAGCGGCGGCATAAAACGCGCAGAGCACATTCCACGCCGCCCCGTTCCCGTACTCCGGCTCCAGCGCGGCGGCGCGTTCAAGCAGTGCGACCGCGCCGTTCGCCGTCCCCAGCAGGGAGTCGTCCAGCGGGTCGAGCGAAAACGCGCCGAGCCAGCCCGCGCCCGCCCAATACGCCGCGTTCACGTCGTCCGCGGAGAGCCGCGCCGCCGCCCGCCCGATTCTGGCAGCGTCTCCACTCGCTATGTCTTCCCTGAAACGCGGATATTTCCGTCCGAGCGCGCCGAGGATATCGTCGCGCCCGCGGAGGTAGTGCATTTTTGCCCGCGCGAACTCGGCGCGCTGCTCGTCGTAGCGTGAGACCGGCAGCGTCTCCGCGTCGGCTTGGATGAACGCATTGGCGTATATGACGTGATACGCCCCCGTGCTTTCCGCAAAGCCGATATGCGCGGGGTTCGAGGCGCGAAGCATGTCGTGGAGTTTCAGCGCAGCGGGGAAAAAGCCCGCGGCAAGCGTCGTGTCGGTTTCGCCGGTAACGGCGAGCACTGCTTCGGGAGTCGTTTGCCGCGCCACCGGAACGCCCTTTTTGTCGTATCCGGCGATCGCCGTCGAAACCGCGTCAACCGCCGAATGCTTTATTGTCGCGCACGACGGGAGCGAGAGGAGCGCGGCGCAGCCCGCCGCCAAAACAGGGGATACACGCATGAGCCGATTATAGGCGCGTGGGGGCAAACGGTCAAGGCGTTAGCGTTACCCTTGCGGCGGTACTTTATCCCGCGAGTTTGCGGCAAGCGAAGCGGCGCAAACTCGGTAGCACGCCGCAGGCGGGCGGCGGTTTCTTGAGGAAACTCGGCATAGAGGTAAGACAGAGAAGCAGAGGGAAAGCGCTTACCGAGTTTGCCTCGCAAACCCGCAGCATATAGGCGAGGTATAGAGGCAAAACCTGTGTGCCGGAATACGGGCAAAAAACAGAGAGGCTCTGTGCTATAATGCAGAGCGAGTCTGTACTGTAGCACAGAGCGTCTCTGTACCAGACCACAGAGAGCCTCTGCACCATAGTACAGAAGATCTCTGTACCGTAGTGCAGAGCGTCTCTGCATTATGGTACAGAGCTTCTCTTAACCTATGCGCGAGGAAGGCTCGCGTTCGGCGGCGGCTCAGTTCCAGCACCCGCTCGAAGCGTCCGTCGCAGCCGCCGGACTGTGGCGCGGCTGACCCGTAACGCCGAGTCTCTGCGTATTTTGTTGACAAACGCGACTGTGTTCGCTAGGGTTTGCGCAGCATTTATAAATCACTCAATAAGGACACTCTTTTATGACGAACAAAGAATTGGTAGTGCGGGCGCTGAATAATCAGCCGGTTGAGCGCGTGCCGGTCGGGTTCTGGTTCCACTTTCTGCCGCAGGAAGACAAAGCCGACGCTCTGAAAGACCCCGCCGTCTTCGAGCGGAATATCGCCGGACACCGGAAGTTTATCGAGTGCTTTCGCCCGGACTTGGTGAAAATCATGAGCGACGGGTTTTTCCGTTATCCGGCTGCGGGGGAAATCGCCGGCATACACGACCTTGCCAAATTGCAGGCGGTAGACGTCGGCTGCGAATGGGTGCAGAAACAGGTGTCGCTTGTAAAGCAGGTTGTCTCGCTACAAGCGAACACGTGCTATTTCTACAACGTGTTCAGTCCGGCGACGACGCTCAAATTCCTGCTCGGTCAGGACGCATTGCTGCGGTATATCAAAACGGACTTCGCGCTGGTGTCGGAAGCCTTGCAGCGGGTTGCGGCGGGGCTTGCGGCTCAGGCGGAATGCGCCGTCGTGCAGGGCGGAGCTGACGGCGTTTACCTGAGCGTGCAGAATCCCGACAGCACGGCAATCAGCGACGAGGACTATCGCCGCTATATTTATCCCGCCGACAAAATCGTGCTGGACGCGGCGAACCGCGTTAGCGAAAACAACATTCTGCATATCTGCGGCTACGCGGGCTGCCGGAACCGTCTGCCCGCGTGGACTGACTATCGGGCAAAGGCGTACAACTGGGCGGTCGGCGTGGAAGGCGTACCGTTTGCGGAGGGCAAAAAACTATTCGGCGGGAGCGCGGTCATCGGCGGGTTTGCGAATACCGCGCAGTCGGTATTGTATAAGGGCACGAAAGCGGAAATCGAAGCCGAAACGGAACGTCTGTTGCGCTGCGCCGGAACGACGGGCATTATTCTAGGCGCGGACTGCACCCTGCCTCTCGATATTTCATTTGAGCGGCTGGAATGGGTGCGGACGAAAGCCGCGGCGCTCGACGCTTCCCGCACGGGGAACGACCGAGTTTCTTAAAAGGACTAGGTAGTGTGGACTGGAAGGTAGAGGAATAAACACCTGACATGAATAGCGGCGGTGAAGGAAGCGGTGAGCTTTGCGTAGCGCGTAGCGGTTCCCCGCCGGCGCTTGAGGGCACGGAAAATATTTTCAATGACGTGCCGTGCCCGATACAGCTCATGACTGTACGCTCTCTGCTCTTTTCGGCTTTTAACCGGGGATGACGGCTGTTATATCAGCTTCCTTAAGCATGCCGAGCAGCTCGTTCGTGTCATACGCCTTGTCCGCGAGGAACGCTTCCGTCTCCAAACCATCCATAAGGAGAGGCGTCTGGCTGCAGTCCGCGACAGTACCGCTTGTCACAATGCCGCTTGCCGGTATCCCGTACTCGTCAACTGCCAAATGTAACTTGCTGTTCAGCCCCCTTTTGTGCGGCTAATGTCCTGACTGCCGCCTTGTGCTCCGCATGCGTCCGCGTGTGCCTTGATATACATCGAATCTCTCATACGGATATCCACGGCAGGCTCGCCTATTGCGGCGTCCGCCAGTATTCTCCATATTCCCTTATCTCGCCGGCAGCAAAACCGCTTGTGTATGCTGTTCCAGTTCCCGAATTCTGGCGGTATATCCCTCCACGGAACGCCTGTACGCGTCTGCCACGCTACCGCGTTGATAAACCAGGCGGTTGTCTTTCGCCACTCTCCCGTGCTTCCCTGCCTGTCCGGGCAGCAGGTCTTTTATCCGTTCCCACGCCTCGTCGCTTATATCGTGCCGGTGAATGCCTTCTTTTCTTTCATGCTCCTATTTTACCTCTTTCCCTTTATCCAGTCCACACTACCTAGGTGCGCTTGAAGCGGGCACGCTCAAATCCGGCGTATTGTACGGCGCGGAAGACATCTATAGGCGGCGTTCCGCGTCCGGCAAAGCCGAATGTCTGGGTTTCTTTATATCGCGCCTATAGACGTCTTCGTTCTTTTTCGCGCCTCTTATTTTATCTCGCTTCCCCTTTTTGCGGTTTCTTGACAGCAAGCGTTGATTTCGCTATAAATTAACCACTCATCAGCCGTGGAAACTACCGTTTCATTATCTTACAAGGAGTCCGCTATGATTTTCCCGATAGAAGAATTGATTAATTTCACCGGCAATATATATGAAATCACGTGTGCGGCGACCCGCCGCGCTTACCAGATTTCCATGCTGCGCGACGAGGATAATAAAGACGACGAAAGTACAGACAAAGCTGTTTCTATCGCTGCCAAACAGATCTTTACAAAAGAGGTTCAGTACCGTATCGAGCATAATCCGCAATAAAAAGACCTGTTTTTTATTGAAAGTGTCTTCCGTGCCTTCAAGCGCTGGCGCGGAACTGCGCGGCGTCAGCGGGATACGGCACGCGGGGAAAGTCTATTTTGAGAAACTCGCGGTATTTCTCACGGTAGGCTGGGCTGTGCAGCACGGCGTAAACATAGTCCAGCGCGTCGAGCGGCGCGAAGGTGTTGGGTGACTCTTCTTTTTTCAGCCGTGTACCGCAAGCCGGTCTGCGCGGACAGCTCGTCTATAATCGCTTGGCTGAGGTTAGGTCGGCGTTTTTCGTCTGTGTCTAATGTATCTTTTTCGGGATAGAGATAGAGCGGGAAAGAGTAACTGAATTCCGACGGCAAGTTTGACAGGTATCCCGATTCAACAAAAGCATTATGAACCAAAACATGCGAAAATGTTTTAGAGGATAACATGCGGCAAAACATTAAACCGAAATTCCCGTTATGATAAAAATTTCGCATAACACGATAAGCGGGTCTGCTTGTAATGCCTTGTTCATAATAGATATACCGCGTATCAAACGGCCGATACAGCAAAGGACGTATGTTTTCTTCTTTGAATGCTTTGTTTTTGATTACTTCGGTTAGTTTATAACTTCCGCTATCTTTAACATTAAAAAGCTCTCTAAAATCATTGTCAAAGTTACCCGACAATAATTTTTTCATTCGTTTTGCTAATACAGTTTTATCAAAATCAATAAACAATGAATCCCTGTCCGTCTTTATTCCGCTGTTATATACGGCAAATAACTCTGTAATAGAAAACCCTATTTCATATTCTCTCTTACCGGAAAAATTCTTTGGCGTAAAAAAAATAATACGGCTTATTGAAGTCCAGTTTTTTCCAACCGATAGAATCTATCTTATTCTCTAGCAAAAACGAATACTTGTTTTCACGGTTGCCGTATAAATCGTGATAGTAACCCGTTGCAAAATCCCCTTCTTTCTTGCTTCCGGTTTTTATAAAGATATTTATGCTCCCGCCCTGCTGTATGTCAAACACGTTTTCGTCTTTGCCGCCGTCCGGTGCGCATTCTTTTTTCTTAGCACTTCCGTGCAGGTTAAGAATGTATATTTTATCAAAACTCTGTAACAATGATTTTCGCATTTGTCTGTGCGTTATGCCGTCAACGAAACTGTTATTAGAAATATACGCTTCAATGCCGTTTTTGTTTTTATCAATATAATACTGACCATACCGAATAAACTTTATGTAGTCATCATCTAAGTTTAATTTTTTTTCATGAAGACCCGTTTTATAAACGTCTATGAGGCTATCTATCCACTCATTTTTGTTTTGAGTGCTGACGTTGTACGGCGGATTTGCCAGCATAACCATGATTGGCACGTCGCGTTTAATTCTGCGCGCTTCCGCGGATTCTGTGGCAAGCCACTGCGCAAAGGGAAGTTCCGCCGCCTGTAAGGGGGCGCTGTCCAGACTGTTGGTCAAAAACACGCGGAGGCGCTCCGCGCTGTTCCGGCAGCCCGTCTCCTTCAGCTTCATGTCGAGCTTGAAGTGCGCCATTGCGTAGCTCGCCATAAGGATTTCAAAACCGTTCAGGCGCGGGATTAAATGCTCCGCACAATAGCCCGCCCACATTCCCTGCTGATTTACAAACTTTTCGTAGACTTTGTCTATTACGGCGGCGAGAAACGTGCCCGTTCCGGTCGCGGGGTCGAGTATCTGCACTCGGTGAAACTCGCAGTCTTTCAGCTTTCCGCCGTCTTGCGGTATCGGCAGGGCGACTTTCGATTTATCCGCCAAGCCCTCCGGCAAATTGAATTCGGTTTTGAGAATATCGTCAGCCGCGCCGACGATAAACCGGACTACCGGAAGCGGCGTATACCACACGCCGCGCCCTTTGCGCATGACCGGGTCGTATTCGGCGAGGAATGTTTCGTAAAAATGAATGTACGGGTACTGCCTCGCCCTGCCGAACTCTTTCAGCAGGTCCTCTACCGCTACGCAGTTAAATAAATCGGCGAGCGCGTCGACAATCCAGCGAATCCGGTCGTCAAGGTCGTATCCCGCAATATGCTGAAAAAACTTTTGCAGGAACGGATTTGACTGAGGAATGTTCAGAGCCGCCTGCATACGGGTAAACTCTGCATTTGAAGCATCATTGAGCCGCGCGGCAAACATGTCGTAGGCTATCGTCTGCGCGAAAATATCGGCGAACTCTTTCTGCGACAGGCTGTGTATCAGGAAGTCCCGAAAACTATTTAACTGGTCTGCGAGCGCGTCTCCCCGTGCGGCTAAGAGTTCAACCTCGCCTGTCGGCAGGGCTTGCACGATGACTGCGGCTAGCAGGCGGGCTTTTGCCGCCATAATCTGCGCGAGCGCGCCGCTGTCCGCTATCGTTTTCCCTTTGTAATCGGCGAACATTTGCACAAGCTCAGAAAACGCGCCGTACTGCGCCTTGTCCGCTTTGATATTTTCGCCGTCGGCTTGCGCGATAGTTGCGGAAAGCGTAAGCGAGCCGTCGATAAAAAGCTCAAAGCTGATATAGTCTGTGATGATTAAATTGCCCAGAGACGACTTATACCGCTCGAATTGCGCCTCGTTTTCCGCGCTGTGTATGCCGACAGGTATGTCTTTAGCCTCGATATAGCCTGCGGGTATGCCGTTCCGCGTAACGATATAGTCGGGCGCGCCGCACGCAACGCGCTTCGGCTCGTTGGTTACCGATAAGCCGCTCGTTATGCGCTCAAAGAGGCTCTGCAATGCGGGGCGATAGCTGTGTTCCGTTGCGTTGCCCGCGCAATACTTCTTGTCGAGCTCGGCTATGTACTGGTTTATTTCGGCTGTCGGGACTGTGCCGCTCTGTTCTTCGGGCAAGGCTGAACCTCTCTCGTTTTACTATACCATAAGCGGGCTTACACGCCCTATAGGCGGCGGTTGGATAGGGCGCGTTCCGCGACTCTCTGTGCCGCAGGTATTTCCGCTCGTTCGCCCGCTCCCGCGCGTTGTTTTGTGCGGCACTCCGGTCTTCGCCGCGTGCAGCCAGCCTCTCGCTGCGTGCAGAATGACTTTCACTGCTTCCAGTACGACTCTCACCGCTTCCAGAATGAGTCTCGCTGCTTCCAGTACGACTCTCACTGCTTGCAGAATAACTCTCGCTGCTTCCAGTATGACGCTTACCGCTTCCAGAATAAGTTCCGCTGCTTCCAGAATGAGTCTCGTTGCAGGCCGCTCAAGCTCTCGCTGCAGGAAGCGCGGGCTTCGCCGACATAAAAAACTTTAAAAATGCGGACGTGATTAACTGCTCGTCGCCAGTCAACAGCGTGCGGACGTGCAGGATGACGCAACCCTCGCGGATAGCCGGTATCACCGGGACGGGGGCTGCCCGCAAGCCCGCGGCAAGGGTTTCCGCGCTGAAGCAAGCGGAGCGTATCCCTACGCCGAAGCCGGGAAGCATATCGGTGGGGAAAGAGCCGCCCCCTATGGCGTCTTCCGTTTCCACGACCGAAACGGCGAAATCGCCGGCACCCCGCTTTGCCGCGCCACGCTTCAGACTGCGGCACAGCTTCCGCGCCCGTTCGAGCAGGGCGCTTTTGTCCGTCTCTATCATCCTGATCACCGGTATCTCCCCCTGCCTGCCTGCAAGGTAGAGCCTCAGCGTGGCGTCGAATGCCGCAAGCGTCATTTTGTCCGCCCGCAGCGCCCGGAGAAGCTGGTGCTTCTTCATTTTATCTATCAGGTTCTTTGAGCCGGCAATAACCCCAATCTGCGGACCGCCGAGCAGTTTGTCCCCGGAAAACGTTACGATGCCGGAACCGGCTTCGAGGCATTCCCGCACCGAGCATTCACGGTTTGCAAATGCCACGCCGAGGGGGCAGAGTAGCCCGCTGCCAAGGTCTTCCATGAATATGAGTCCCCGCTCAGCGGCGAGTTTCGCCAGTTCTTCGCGGGACGTCGATTTGACAAAGCCCTCTATCCGGTAGTTTGAGGGGTGCACTTTCAGCAAAACGGCGGTGTTTTCCGTTATTGCGTCGCGGTAGTCTTGTATGCGCGTCGAATTGGTGCAGCCGACCGCTCTCATTTTCGCACCCGAAAAGGAGAGTATCTCCGGGATTCTGAAGGAGTCTCCTATCTCCACCAGTTCCCCGGAGGAGACGATGACCTCCCTGTCTGACGCGGTCGCCGACAGCGCCAGAAGCACCGCGGCGGCATTATTGTTGACGACCAGCGCGGCTTCCGCGCCAGTCATGCGGCAGAGGCTCCACTCGACGTGTTCGTTGCGCCCTCCCCGTCCGCCGCTTTCCGGGGAATATTCCAGAGTGCTATACGTTCCCGACAGAGCGTTGACAGCGGCAAGCGCCTCGTCGGCAAGAGGCGCGCGACCGAGGTTTGTATGAATGACCACGCCGGTTGCGTTGACTACGGATTTCAGCGTGCTCGACGCTCTTAAACGGAGCAGGCTTGTCGCGCGGCTTACAACGAGTTCGTACACCGGCAGGCTGACCCTTACGCCGCCGCATAGTTCGCGCCTGACTTCGCCGAGCGCCTCCGCTATTATTTTTTTCACTTGTTCTCTGCCCAGTCGGTTGGAAAATTCAGCGGTCCAGGGCGCGTTAAGCAGCACGTCCATTGCCGGAATGGACCGCAATAAAGCGTTTGTATCGGAATTCGTCATACTCATTCCGTTATTGTAGGAGATAAACCGCTTATGTAAAGTCCAAAACAGCAGCGGATTTGACAGAAAAAAAGTGCCGTGTTACAACAAAATACGTTGAAGGAGATTTGTATGTCTGAACCCGCAATTCGTGCTTTACCGGAGATTTTTGAATCCTTTTCCGACGCCCGCAAGCAGGGTTTTATGGTCATGAAAAACCTCAAGGAACAGGGCAAGGGAGTGGTGGGGACATTTTGCAGCTATGTTCCGGTAGAACTCATCATCGCGGCGGGGCTCATACCAGTGGGACTCTGCTCGACCAGCGACGAAACTATTCCTGAAGCGGAAAAGACCTTGCCCCGCAATCTTTGTCCTTTGATAAAAGCCAGTTATGGTTTCGCGCTTAGCGATAAGTGTCCCTATATGTATTTTTCCGACATGGTCGTCGGTGAAACAACCTGCGACGGCAAGATAAAAATGTATGAGCTTCTGGGAAAGTTCAAGGACGTCTATGTCATGGAGCTTCCACGTACCCAGTACAAAGAAGCTTCAAGGCGTTTCTGGCTTGAGGAAATCAAAGCCTTCAAAGAAAGGCTTGAACAGAAATTCGGCGTTATCATAACTGACGACACAATTCGCGCCGCTATAAAAGAGCGGAACCGGGAACGTGCTCTTCTAAAACAAGTTTATGAGTTATCCGCCCTCCAGCCTCCGCCGATACCGGGATTGCGACAATTACAGATTCTCTACGGCGCCCAGTTTAAGTTTGTTCACGAGGAAAAAATTCGAGAGCTGGAAGAAACCGTTGCCCTGATTAAGGAAGAATACCGCGCAGGGAATCGTCCGGTTTCGGAAACGGTAAAGCGTATCATTATCACCGGCTGCCCCATAGGCGGCGTTACCGAAAAGGTCGCCCGCATAATAGAAGAATCCGGCGGGGTGGTAACGGTCTATGAAAATTGCACCGGGGCAAAACAGTTTGACCGGCAGGTTGACGAATCCGCCGCCCCTACGAGGCGCTCTGCGATTATTACCTCGCCATTGGGTGCAGCGTGATGACCCCAAATCCCAATAGGTTTGAATTATTGGCTCGTCTTTGCGCTCAGTTTGCACCCCAGGGGGTAATCGAAATGGTGCTCCAATCCTGTCATACCTACGCGGTTGAAACCCAAACCGTCAGGGAATTCCTTAAACCTAAAAATATACCCTTTCTTTCGCTGGAAACGGATTATTCAACCGGGGATACCGAACAGCTTCGAACACGGATAGCCGCTTTTATCGAGATGCTTTAAAATGGCTACGTACTCCATAGGGCTAGGTAGTGTGGACTGGATAAAGGGAAAGAGGTAAAATGGGAGACATGAAAGAAAATGATGGCATTCGCCGGCACGATATAAGCGGCGAGGCGCGGGAACGGATAAAAGAACTGCTGCCCGGACAGGCAGGGAAACACGGGGAGCGGCGAAAGACAGCCGATTGTTCATTAACGCGGCAGCGCGGCAGATGCGCACGGGCGTTCCGCGGAGAGACATGCCGCCAGAACTCGGGAACCGGAACAGCGTGCACAAGCGGTTTTGCCGCCGGCGGGACAAGGGAATATAGAAAACGCCGGCGGACGCCGCAATAGACGAGCCTGCCGTGGATATCCGTATGAGAGATTCGACGTATATCAAAGCGCACGCGGACGCATGCGGAGCGTTCGGCGGCAGTCAGGATATCAGCCGCACAAAAAAGGGGCTGAACAGCAAATTACACTTGGCAGTTGACGAGTACGGGATACCGGCAGGCGGCATTGTGACAAGCGGTACTGTCGCGGACTGCAGCCAAGCTCCTCTCCTTATGGAGGATTTGGAAGCGGAAGCGTTCCTTGCGGACAAAGCGTATGACACGAACGAACTGCTCGGCATGCTTAAGGAAGCTGATATGGCAGCAGTCATCTTTCCGGTTAAAAACCGGAAAGAGCAAAGGACATACAGCTATGAGCTGTATCGGGCACGGCACGTCATTGAAAACGTCTTCCGCGCCTTCAAGCGCCGGCGAGGAATCGCTGCGCGCTGCGCAAAGCGCACCGCTTCCTTCATCGCCGCTATTCATGTCAGATGTTTATTCCTCTACCTTCCAGTCCAAAACTCTTCACCCCATAACTGT
>NZ_BBPW01000008.1:0-17167 GCF_001028545.1 Treponema endosymbiont of Eucomonympha sp.
TGTTGTGCGAAGTGATGGTGACCGGCGCGGGGAGTTTTTTGACTCTGCACGCCTCCGCCCCGTTCGTAGGCGGTAGCCCGGGGGGTGGGGGGGGGGGCGGCGCGGGTGGGGCGCCGGGGTGGGGCGGGGGGGGTGGGGGGGGCGGGGGGGGGGGGGGGGGGGGGGGGGGTATAAGTGGACGCTGCGCCGTTATTGCACCCCGCTGCTCCCGCCAGCAGAGCCAGCGATAGCGCGGCGCCCCATAGTCCCGCCGCATATACATTCTGCTTTTTCATAATCATGCTCCTTATCGATAATCTTCCGCGAAGGCATACGCCCCCGCACTGGTATAAAAACAAGGCTCTCGTCGCTCGCGCGCTTGTTGCGCCCGTGTTCCGAGCCGTTCCGTTTGTGTTCCGAACTGTTGAATAGGACTGTTCCAAATGCCTTACGGAGGCTGGAAAACGCGCGGGGAGAGGGCGTTCCCCGCAAGGGGAACATTCGATTTTCTTGAGGAAACACGGCAGGCAGGCAAACTCGCGGCATAAAGGCAACGCATACGGGCACGCTTGAACCCGCCGCGTTTGTAGCGCCGGGTACGGCAGGGAGACAAAGACGCGCCGTCCGCGGCGCGAGCATTTGGCACAAGCGCGCTGGGCGAAACCGAGAGTGAATGCGCGGCGCACGGGGCGGAACACGTCGAAGCGCTATGCGGAGACTGTGTTATGAAGAATAAATGAAGCATCTGCGTCCCTCCGGCTCTGTCCTCGAAGCCTGAAGCTGCATTCGGCGCCCGCCAAAAGGGAACGCCTCTGTCGTTCGGCAGCCGCCGAACGCGTATACCAAAGTCTCCTGGCTTAAGGCTTGACCGTCTGCGCGAGCCTTCCCGGCACGAATGCCAGTGGCTGTTGTCCGCGCAGGCGGCAGACCGGCTTTTTGAAAGCGGTCAGCGCCTATCACAGTTACGGGATAGCGGAGGATTTGCGGCGAAAGCCGCGCGCCTCACTTCCTTTGAAGTATGGAAACAAATATATCGGATACGGGAAGGTTTGTCCAGTGGGGAGCGGACGGGGAGAGGGAATGCGGAGATTTCAAGTCCGCCTCTGCTTGGGCTTGAAACACGGGCAGGTTTGACGTCCCAACACGGGCGGGTTTCAAGGTCAAACATGAGCGGGTTTCAAAGCCTGACGCGGGCGGGTCGTCATAGGGAAAGCGGCAAGACCGCTTTTCCTATGTGACGAGAAAGGGAACAGGCTTTTGCCTGTTCCCTTTCTTTACCATTCGGCAAACCCCTCGGCAGAGGTTTATCCGTATTACGGCGTAAAGGCTTTACTTATAGGCAAGCCATAGAGACAAAAAGAGCAGGGCGAAAACCCTGCTCTTTTTGCGTCCGCGCCTGCCTGAGCCCTTCTGCTTCTATTTTCTTGCGAAAACCCTGCTCTTTTTGCGTCCGCGCCTGCCCCTATGCTTTGCCTGTTTTTACCTAATCCCGCCCTATGTGTCGAGTTCCTTCAAGGAACTCGGTAGCACGCCTTTGGCGTGCGGCAGTTTCCTCAAGAAACTCGAACGATACTCGTGCTCCGCCGACCGCAGCCTCTTTCAGCCGCGCTATGGCTATCTCTCCGGCGGCGGCTATATCCTCGGCGGTGAACGCGGCGGCAAAGTTGTCGTCAAACAGCATCTGCGCCGAAGCGGGGAACTCGTCGTCCGCGCCCCAGAGCAGCACGCTCATATACAGCCCGCTCATAAACTCGAACCGGTACGCCGCGTCTCCCGCCACGAGCGGCTCGGCGCAAATCGCCAGCGACTCCGCCGCGCGCTTCAGCCCGCCGGCGTCCGCCCCGAACGCGCGCGCAAGCCGCTCAATGCAGCGCCCCCGGAAGCTGGCGTAATACACCTGCCCCCACGGAATCTCCTGATAGGCAAGCTGCGCCCCCCTCGGCGCGATGTGCCGCCCCTCGCACAGGTACCGCGCGAGCAGTATCCGCTCATACGGGTTCCGAAGTCCCCGCCCGACGCCGTCCCGCACGTCGAAGCCGGGGAACGAGGCGCGGTATTCCGTCCCCATAAGCCGGAGCGAGAACGCGGAAGCCGCCCCGTCGAACGCCAGCGCGCAGCGGGACGCCGCCTCGCGCGGGTCGAGCGCCCGATACCGCGCCAGATAATGCGCCAGCGGCACGTCCGTCTGCTGGTTCTTTCGTTCAGGGGGAAGCACGGCGCTCAAACAGCGAGCCGTCGGTGTGCGGCAGGAAGCACGCGGCGACGAACTCTTCCATATAGCGGGGGTGGGACGACAGTTCGATATAGGTCATGCTCCGGCTGATTTCCGCGACCTTCGCGGCGGCGCCCCGCGAACAGAGCATAGCATATGCGCCGGACAGCGAGCTGTTGCCGATATACCGGTACCGTTCGAGCGGCAGGTTCGGGAACAGCCCTATGTCGATAGCGCGTTCCACGCTGATTCCGCTCCCGATTCCGCCCGCGAAATAGACGCGCGCTATCGCCTCCAGCGGCATATCGAGCATGGCGAGCATCGTCCGCACCGCCGAGAATATCGCGGCTTTGGCGCGGACAAAGTTGTCTATATCCGTCTCGCTCAGCACTATGGGGCTGCCGCTCTCCGTTTCCGCCTCAAACGCGGCGACATACCCCGCCCCGCCCCACTCGTCGCGCCGCACCCGCGTGCCGTCTCGGATGAAGCGCCCCTTCGCGTTGATGATTCCGCAGCGGAACAGCTCGCCGATAAGCGCGATGATGCCCGACCCGCAGATTCCGGCAGGCTTCTGCTTCACAATGCCGTCGGGAGCGCCGATGACCGTCAGCGTCGGTTCCATAGTGTCCGCGTCTATAATGCAGGCTTCGACCGCGCCGTTCGTCGCCCTCATGCCGCAGCGTATGTCGCCGCCTTCAAAGGCGGGTCCCGCGGAACAGGCGCAGGACATAAGGAACTCGGCGCTGCCGAGCACGAGTTCCGCGTTGGTGCCGAGGTCTATGAACAGGGAAAGGGAGTCGTCCCTGAAGAGCATAGAAGCGAACACGCCCGCCGTAATATCGCCGCCCACGTAGCTCCCGATAGCCGGCGCGATGACCGCCTCCGCGTCGGGGTGCGCGCCGATTCGCAGTTCCGCGCCGCGCACGCCGTCGGCGCAGAAGAACGCCGGCACATACGGCTCAAGCCGCAGGTGCTCCGCCGGAACGCCCAGAAACAGGTGCGTCATCGTGGTGTTCGCGGCGAGCGCGACGCGGTAAATCCGCTCCGGGGCGATTCCCGCCGTCCGGCACAGCCGCTTTACAAGCGGCACGATGCACTCGTCGGCAACCGCTTTCCGCAGCCGCTCGACGCCGCCCTTCCGCGTGCTTTCGATTATGCGGTTTATCACGTCCGCCCCGTAGCGAATCTGCCCGTTCCCGCCGGAAGCCGCCGCGACCGGCTCGCTTGTTTGCAGGTTGACCAGCAGCAGAGAGACCGTCGTCGTGCCAATATCTACGGCAAGCCCGTACAGCCCCGCGTCAGACGGCGAATCAGCGCCAAGAGGCGAATCCGCGCTGACGGGCAAAACGTCCAGCACCGTGACGCCGCCGTTTTCGCGGCGGAGGACGCAGGCGAGCGCGAAGCCGGATTCCCGCGCCGCGAGCGGGAGCTTGCGGAGCGCAGAGAGCGCAAGGCGCAGGGTGTTTTCGCTGGCGCCGGTTTCCGCCGCGAGGGCGCGCGCGAGGCGCTCGCGGTCGGCGGCGGGGTCGTCGAGCGAGGGAGGGGCGAGGTGCAGTGTCATAAGGCTCAAGCCGCTGTCGTCGGCAAAACCCATTCCCTTCAGGTTGTCCCGCAGTTCGGCAAAAACAGCCCGCTCGCGTTCACCCGAAAAATCCGTTATCCGTATGCGATTCTGCCACGCCAGCGACGAAGCGGGCACCTGCACCGCGACGTCGGAGCGGGGCCTTGTCGCGCAAGCGAGCCGCCAGCCGGCGGCGTATTCCGCTGCCGAAAGGTGCCGCGCGCCCGAATCCCCGCCTTCCGCCTCGCCGGAAAGCAGCTTCAGGCGGCATTTGCCGCAGGTTCCGTTGCCGGAACAGGGCGCGTCGATGACCACGCCGGCGTTCTGCGCCGCGTCGAACAGGGATTCGCCCGGGGCGGCAAAACCCTCTGCGTCCGCGCCGTTTTCCACCTTGAAGGTAACGCTGTATCCGCTTGTGCGCATAATGTTCCTAAATCAAGCGGGGAGTTCCAGCTTTTGGATAATGCCCGCCAGAGCCCGCTTGACCGCTGAGGACTCCGGCAGCGCGACGAGCGGCTTTCCCGCCGAATCGTATTCGTAGACCAGTTCGTCCTGCGGAATGACGCCCGCAAGCGTCAGCTTTTGCGCTGCAATCTCTTCGGAAATGCCGTCGCTGAGCGCGCCGCCCGGCGCGCGGTTCACGATAAGCCGCATAGCCTTCACCTTCAGGTCGAGCTGCCGAATCATCTCGGCAATGCGCCCGGCGGCTTGGATTCCGCGCCGCGAGCAGTCGCTCACCAGCAGTATCTGGTCGACCGGAGGCAGGATTCCCCGGCTGATATGCTCAAGCCCGGCTTCGTTGTCCACGATGAGGTATTTATAATTTTTATAGTATTTCTGTATCTGCTCGCGGAGCACGTCGTTGACATAGCAATAGCAGCCTTTTCCCTGCGTCCGCCCCATTGCGAGGAAGTCGTAGCTGTCTTCTTCCACCAGCGCGGAAGAAAACTTGAAGTCGGCGTATTCTTTCTTCGTCATGTTTTGGGGAATAGGGCTGTTCTCCGCAATGCCCGCGTGGGCGAGGTCTTCGCGTATGTCTCCGAGCGTGAGGGCGGACTTTATGCCGAGCACTTCGTTCAGGTTGGAATTGGCGTCGGCGTCCACCGCAAGGATTGGACCTTTTCCCGCTTTTGTCAGATAATCTATGAACAAGCCGCAGACGGTCGTCTTGCCTGTGCCGCCTTTTCCTGCCATTGCTATCGTATACGTCATCGCCGCCTCCGTGCGTCGGGCTTGCTAAAGCTGCGCGCGCATTGTAGTCTGGGCAAAAATCGCTGTCAAGCCGAGAATAAGCGGCTTGGGACGTTCGGCGCCGCGCGGCTTATGAACCAGCGCAGCCGCGCTGGCACAGAAACAGGGTATGCCGTGAAGACAAGACAAAACGCCGCGCCGTTTGCGTCGTCCGCCGACGTGTTCGCGTGGCTTGAGCGGTTTATCGTTCCCCCTCAGGGACAGGCGGCGCTGCGCCCCGAACGAATGCGCGCGCTCGCTGACGCCGCGGGCTGCCCGGAACGCAGCGCGCCGTCCGTTCACGTGGCGGGCACGAAAGGCAAGGGCTCGGTAACCGGAATGGCGTCGAGCATCCTGTCCGCGGCGGGATACAGGGCGGCGCGCTATGTGTCGCCCCACGTGACGGAATACCGCGAGCGAATCACCGTGGACGGCGCGTTCTTCAGCGAGGCGGTGTACGCCGCCGCAGGGAACGAACTCCGCGCCGCCGCCGAGGCGGTCTCCGCCCGCGCAAATCCCGCCCGCCGCCTTTTTCAGGGCGAGCCGCCCAGCTTCTTTGAGCTGCTGACGCTCTACTTTTTTCTCTGCGCGCGGGAAGGCGGCTGCAACGCGCTTGCGGTGGAGACCGGAATGGGCGGGCGGCTTGACCCGACGAATATCGTGGAGCCGCTCGCGGCGGCGATTACCGGAATCGAGCTGGAGCACACCGAGTTTCTCGGCGGCACTATCGCCGCAATCGCCGCCGAAAAAGCGGGCATAATCAAGGCGGGGAAGCCGGTCGTCATTGCGGAGCAGCCGGGCGACGCGCTGGCGGTATTCCGGGCTGCCGCCGCCGAAAAGGGCGCGCCGCTCTGCTATCTCCCCGACGCCGCAGCGGTCGAAAACCTGCGCCTCTCCCGCAACGGCACGGATTTTACCCTGCGCTACACGGACGGCTCCTCGTTCGGCAGGGCGAGCGCGCCGCCGCTCGCGCTTTTCATAACAATCCCCGGCGAGATACAGGCGCTGAACGCCGCGCTCGCCGTGCTCGCCGTGCGCAAAGCGTTTCCCGAGGTCGGCGATGAGGCTGTCCGGCGGGGGCTTGCGGCGTTCAGGATTCCGGCGCGCTTTGAGCGGGTCAGCGACGACCCTCCGGTCATAGTCGACGGGGCGCATACGGAAGCCAGCGCGGGCTGGTGCGCGCGGACATTTGCCGCGCTGTACGGCGAGGGCGGCATTCTGCTGTTCGGCTGCGCGGCGGGCAAAAACGCGGGCGCAATGGCGCGGACGCTGCTCGGGCATTTCTCGCGCATCGTCATTACCGCGCCCGGCTCCGGCACGGCGAGTCGGCCGGAGAGGGTGCGCGAGGCGTTCGAGCAGGCGCGGCGCGAGGCGGGCGGGCGCCCGCCGCAAATCGAGTTTGTGCCGGACACGGCGCCGGCGATTCGGCGCGCACTGGACGCGGGGCGCGCGGCGGGACTGCCTGTGCTGGGAACCGGCTCGTTCTATCTTGCGGCGGAAATCAGAAAACTCGGCAAAGAAGCATAAGCGTTCGGCAGTAGCCGAACGACAGAGTTTCTTGAGGAAACTCTGCATATAGGTCGGTGCAGGCAGCACCGGACACGTCGTTCGCAGACTCTTGCAGGTCGCCCGCAAAATTTTATGCGTGGCTTGTTCCCCTTTCGGGGAGTCCGCGAAAGATTACGGGGAAGCCGCGAAAAGCGCGGAAACAGCCCAAAAATATTGACAGAATGCGGAATATATTTTATGCTTTTATGCATATTAAACGCATTGCCGGAGGGAAAGAAAAATGACAAAGTTCAAAAAGGCAGCCACACGTATTGCCGCAATTATCGCCATTACAGGATTAGGAGCCGCTCTCTATTCCTGCAACAGTTCGACAAGTTCTCCAAGCGGGGATATAAGCAAAGAAGGAAATCATGGCAGGTTTTCGTATTATAACCATATTTGGCTAGGTAGTGTGGACTGGATAAAGGGAAAGAGGTAAAATGGGAAGCATGAAAGAAAATGAAGGCATTCACCGGCACGATATAAGCGACGAGGCGTGGGAACGGATAAAAGACCTGCTGCCCGGACAGGCAGGAAAACGCGGGGGAGTAGCGAAAGACAACCGTTTGTTTATCAACGCGGTAGCGTGGCAGACGCGCACGGGCGCTCCGTGGAGGGATATACCGCCGGAATTCGGGAACTGGAACAGCATGCATAAGCGGTTTTGCCGCTGGCGGGACAAGGGAATATGGAAAATGCTGGCGGACGCCGCAATAGGCGAGCCTGCCGGAGATATCTTTATGATAGATTCGACGTATATCAAGGCACACGCGGACGCATGCGGGGCACAAGGCGGCAGTCAGGACATTAGCCGCACAAAAGGGGGCTGAACAGCAAATTACACCTTGTGGTTGACGAGTACGGGATACCGGCAAGCGGCATTGTGACAAGCGGTACTGTCGCGGACTGCAGCCAAGCGCCTCTCCTTATGGAGGATTTGGAAGCGGAAGCGTTCCTTGCGGACAAGGCGTATGACACGAACGAGCTGCTCGATATGCTTAAAGAAGCGGATATAACAGCCGTCATCCCTCCGGTTAAAAGCCGGAAAGAGCAGAGAGCATACAGCCATGAACTGTATCGGGCACGGCACGTCATTGAAAACATCTTCCGTGTCCTCAAACGCCGGCGGGGAATCGCTGCGCACTGCGCAAAGCTCACCGCTTCCTTCATCGCCGCTATTCATGTCAGGTGTTTATTCCTCTACCTTCCAGCCCACGCTACCTAGAAGGACCGACAGGCAAGACAGAATTTGATCAAAATAGCTTTTGGGGAGCTGATGAATGGGAATATCTATTTTACGCTTTTAAAAAAAGTGAACAAAGTTTTAAATATGCTTTCGTTATGAGTAGCTATCAGAAAAAATTCGAACGTCATTTGCAATCAGTTGGCATACCTTATCAACATATAAGTGATTATATCTCCGTTGATGTAACGAAAATTATATCAATAGCAGGGGATGAGCGTTCAGTCATATTCGGAAATACTACGTATTGGAAATAAAACCGCTGCGGAAAGGAACAAAAAATGACAAAGAACGTTTTGATTGGCGCTATGGCAGTTGGTTTAGGCATTAGCCGAGTTACCCGCGCTCCGCGCGGGTAACTCGGCACAGAGGCAAGACACGCAAGAGCGGGACGCAGCCCCGCTCTTTTTTTATGCCCAAACGCGCGGTACAGAGGCTGAAACCGTTCCCCCCCCGAAGGTTTCGGGGCTTCCTCTGGAAGTTCCGGGGCGTTCCCCGAATGTTCCGGGACGCACGGATTTTGCCTACGCGCCGTTATAGGGGAAGCGGCAAATGGGCTTTGCCCGCTCTCTTTCCCGCCCGACCGTATGCCTTGGGTGTGCGACAAATGAGCGCTGCCTATAGTCAGGAATCTGCGCCGCCCTATATGTCTCACCTCTATGCCAAGCGAGTTTGCTTTGCAAACTCGGTAGCACGCCTTCGGCGTGCGACAAACTCTGTCATTCGGCTACAACTTTTATGTCGAGTTTCTTGAGGAAACTCGAACGATACCCGTGCGCAGCACGGCTACCGCCGAACGCTTACACCGTGCCCTCGACCGGGCAATAGGGCAAATCAAAACGCAACGTGTCGGGGTATTTTATGCCGGCGCCGGTGTTGAGCACTGCCGCGGTGTCCCCCGCCGCGACCCAGTTTTCGGCTCGCAGCTTCTTCAAGCCCGCAAACGCCGCCGCTCCTTCGGGGCAGACAAAAAGCCCTTCGGCGGAGGCGAGCTCGGACACCGCGCCGAGGATTTCCGCGTCGCTCACCGCGACGGCGCAGCCGCCGGTCCCGTACAGGGCTTGCAGCACCAGAAAATCGCCGATCGCCTTGGGCACGTTGATTCCGAACGCCACCGTCTTTGAATCGGGGAAAAACTCGCTCTCCGCCGCCCCGCGCCGAAACGCGCGCACTATGGGCGCGCAGCCCTCCGCCTGCACAGCCACAAGCCGCGGCAGCTTTCCCCCAATCCAGCCCAGTGCCTGCATTTCTTTGAGCGCCTTGTAAATCCCGATGATGCCGACCCCGCCGCCGGCAGGGTACGCGATTATGTCGGGAACGCGCCAGCCCAGTTGCTCGGCGATTTCATAGCCCATAGTCTTTTTGCCCTCTATGCGGTACGGCTCTTTCAGCGTGCTCGCGTCGTACCAGCCGTGCGCCGGAATCGAGCGGGACAGAATGCCGCCGCAGTCGCTGATAAGCCCTTTGACCATATGCACCGACGCGCCGCAGACGGCGCTTTCGTTCCGCGCGGCGAGCGTCGCGCCTTCCGGCATGACGAGGTGCGCCGCAATGCCCGCCCGCGCCCCGTATGCCGCCCACGCCGCTCCCGCGTTGCCGTTGGTCGGCATGGCAAAATGCCGCACGCCGAGTTCCTTTGCTTTCGACACGCCGACCGCCGCGCCCCGCGCCTTAAATGTGCCGGTGGGGATGACGCCTTCGTCTTTCAGATACAGCGCGCCGAATCCGTGCCGCAGCGCGAGCTTCGGCAGCTCGGTGAGCGGCGTATAGCCTTCGCCCAGCGACACGATATTCGCTTCGTCCAGCACCGGCAGCAGCTCGCGATACCGCCACAGCGTCGGCGGTCGGGTTTTGATGATTTCGGGCGTAACGCTTTTGGCGGCAGCCGCCAAATCGTATTCCGCCAGGAGCGGCGAACCGCAGCGGCACAGGTGCTGAACCTCGCGGCAGTCGTACCGGCTGCCGCACTTCGGGCAGATAAGCCCGCTGATAAAACTCCGCGTCCCGCTCAAAACTGCATTCCCCATTTTACCACCGTTTTTTGCTCGATAAACTTGAATACGATGCCCTCGATGAGTACCCCGATGATGATGACCGTCAGAAGACCGGCGAACACCAAATGTATGTCGAGCTGATTTTTCTTTTCGTAGATGAACCAGCCCAGCCCGCCGCTGCCGGAACTGACGCCGAACACCAGCTCCGCCGCGATAAGCGTCCGCCACGAAAACGCCCAGCCGACTTTGGCGCCGGTCAGAATGTGGGGGAACGCCGCGGGAATCAATATTTTGAACACGAACGGAAATCCGGAAAGCCCGTAGTTCCTGCCGACCATACGGAGCGTGCCGCTCACGCCCATAAAGCCGGAATGGATATTGAGCGCGACCGGCCATATCACCGAGTGAACAATCACGAACATGATGCTGGGGTTTCCCAGTCCGAACCAGAGCAGCGCCAGCGGCAGCAGCGCTATTGCCGGCAGCGGGTTGAACATTGCGGTAAGGATTTCCAGAAAATCGGTGCCTATCCGCGTCGTAACGGCAAAGACGGTGAGCAGCCCTGCCAGCAGCACGCCGATAAGGTAGGCGAAAAAGATGACGCGGAGCGAGACGGCGGTGCGGGCGGGCAACTCGCCGCTTCGCACCGCTTCGGCAAACCCGCGCAGGGTATCGGTCAGCGTGGGGAACATGAGCTTGTTGCCGAGCGCTGTCGCGTATCCCTGCCACGCGAGCGCAAGCAGCAGGAGCAACGCGCCCTTCCTGAACGCGGAACACTGGTACAGTTTTTCCCACGGTGAAAGCCGCCGCACGCTGATTTCGCCTTCGGCGGCAGGGTCTTGTTTCAGCGTATGTTCCATAGAGCGCTCCGTTTGCCCCTCAGATGACGGGGTTCAGTTTGTCCTTAAAGAGGGTGCGGGAGATTTTTTCTTTCAGCGCGGCGTATTCGGGGCGCGTGCGCGAGTCGGCGCCCGGCCAGTCGACGCTGATTTCGTCGACGACGCGGCCGGGGTGCGGCGAGAGCAGCACGATGCGGGAGCCGAGCATCAAAGCCTCGTCTATGGAATGCGTTACGAAAATGAGCGTAAACTTCGTGTCCGCCCACAGCGCAAGCAGGTCTTCCTGCATTTGCTGCCGCGTGAGCGCGTCCAGCGACGCGAAGGGCTCGTCCATTAAGATGATTTTTGACTTCAGCGCAAGGCAGCGCGCAATTGCGACCCGCTGTTTCATGCCGCCGGAAAGCGCGTGAGGGTAGCTGTCCGCAAACTGCGCGAGGTTCACCTTCCGCAAAAGCCCGCGCGCTTCTTCCGCGGCTTCTTTCGCGCCGGTTTTCCGCGTTTCCCGAATGGCGAACACGATATTTCCCAGCGCGGTTTTCCACGGCAGCAGCTGGTCAAACTCCTGAAACACAAAAGCCCGGTCCGCGCCCGGTTTTTTCACCTGCACGCCGCTCAGCGATATGGAGCCGCCCGCAGGTTTTATGAACCCGCCGATAGCCTTGAGAATCGTCGATTTGCCGCAGCCCGACGGTCCCAGCAGGATGAGCCGGTCGGCTCGCTCCACCTGAAACGACACCTCGCGCGTCGCGGTAACCAAATGCCGCTCGGTCTTGTATTGCAGGGTCAAATCCCGCACCGACAGAAACGGCGCTTCCGGCGCCGAAGGAAGCATTACTGCGCAAGCACCGTGTCGAAGAACAGCTCGTTTTGCGCCGGCTTCCTTGAAATCGCCCCCGTCTCGTACAGAAAGTCGCTGAACGCCGTTACGTTGAGCGGCTTCGTGCTGAAAGTTATGTCGGGGTCGCTGATAATCTGCACGAGCAGGTCGACCGATTCTTTCGACTTCGCAACGTGCAGATACAACTGCGCCGCTTCCCGCCTGTGTCCCGCGATCCACTCGTCCGCCTCGTTCAGCGATTCGAGGAGCACCGCCGCGAGGCGCGGGTTGTCGCGGTACCACTTGTCGGTGGTGGAGAGCAGATTTGTCGTGTGCGCGCCTCCGAGCACGTCGTATGAGCGCAGCACTTGGTGGATATTTTTGTTCTGCAGTTCCGTCGCGCTGAACGGCTCGTTGGTAAAGTGCGCGGTGATTTCGGACTGCCCCGACGTGAGCGCGACGAGCGCGTCCGGGTGCGGCAGCGCGACGGTCAGGCGGTCAAGCCGGTCATAGCGGTCTTTGCCGAACTCCTTCGCCGCCGCGATTTGCAGCGTCAGCGCCTGAATGGAGATTTTTATGGACGGGAGGGCGATTTTATCCTTCTCGGTGAAGTCTCTGAGCCGCCTGACGTTCGGGTTGCTGGAGTTGAGCAGCAGCGGGGAGCGGTCGAGCGTGCCGAGCGATTTGACGCCGCCGCCGGTCTTGTCCCATAAGCGCACGAACGGCGCGACGCCGCCCGCGATAATATCGACGCTGCCGGAGAGCAGGGCGTCATTCGCGGTGGCGCCGCCGCCGAACGTGACCCATTTGACCGCAATATCGCCCAGACCGGCTTTTTTCGCGTTCTTTTCGAGCAGCTTGTGCCCTTCCAGCACCACAAGCGGCAGGTAATTCACCCCGTACTGCTTGCTGATTCGGAGCTGGGTTTGCTTGCCGCCGCCGGACGGGTTCTTTTTCCCCGCGGCGCCCGCCGTGCCTGCCGCCAGCGCGCACAGCGCGATTCCCGCGAGCAGTTTTCTGACGCATTCTTTGTTCATAGACGCACTCCTTGCATTCTCCGGGCGATATGCCCGTGTGTATGTTCTAAAATGCTATTGTTTTACTAGGATTCATACACCGCGTCAAGCCGTTTACGCGGGATAGCGGGCAACCTCGCGGCGCATAGGCGGAAGCCGCTTTTTCCAACGGGACGGCACTGTTGCCCGCGCCGCGTTCGGGCATAAAAAAAGAGCGGGGGTTCGCCCCGCTCTTTCGCGTCCTCCCTCGCTAATGCTACTAAGACAAATTTATTGTCATCAGCCCTCGTCATCGTATGCAAACCACTCTATGGTGCTGGCATCTATGAGATAAGCTTCGTTTTTTTCAACTGTTTTTACGGAATAGCCACGGGCTGATACAGAGTTCATTTCCGCAATACCATTTAGCCACGAGAATACAATACCCAATTCTGGAATATTCTTGTTTCTATGAGCTGCGGAAACACCTTTTCGACTGTGGCGTTTTATCTCTCCTGATTCCCAGTTAAAATCTTTGTCAGCTTGTGCAAATTTAAAATCAACTGTTCCTTTGATTTTTGTCTCTGTTCCGTTTCTTCTTAAATATGCAGCGCCAGTTGGCTCGCCTCTCCAAGTATAACCATTCATTTCATGCAATCCAGTTCCGTATATCAAACTTGTATCAAAACTAACCCAATAATACCCTGAATGGTATTTATCAGAGTTTGTTTCAATGTTTGCACCGGCTGCTTTTAGACGTTTTATCCAGCTTTTAATATCGTCTCGCCACCATTCGTAAATAGTAGTAACACCACCATACTCTGATGAATAACCGTCGCAATCTCCGCTAGCTGTTGCGCCATTCTTAAAATAGAATGTATAATCGCCGTCGCCAAAACGAGCGGCTGCGGCTTTTCTTTCTGGTCCTGCAGCAGTTCCGGCGCCGCTTTCGTTTGGTTCATTGGCGAAGCCGTCACACCCTAAAATGCTGGCGCCAGCGATTGCTGTAACGGCGATAATTGAAGCAATACTTGCGGCTGCCTTTTTGAACTTGGTCATTTTTCTTTCCCTCCGCTAATGCGTTTACTATGCGTAACAGTATACAACACGCTCCGCACCCTGTCAATATTTTTTTTAATAAAAACGCGGCGTCAAACGACCCGCTCATACAACTTTATGAGTCGCTCATAAAAACCTCCGGGTCACTCATACGATTTTATGAGCGACTCATAAAAACCTCTGAGTCATTCATACGATTTTATGAGCGACTCATAAAAACCTCTGAGTCACTCATACGATTTTATGAGCGGCGCATAAAAACCTCTGAGTCACTCATAAAATTTTATGAGTGACGCATAAAATCCTATGAGCGGCTCAAAAACGCCGCCAAAGGTCGCGTCCGGTCTTGCCTGTACGCCGTATATTTCTATGTAATACAGGGATTTGACCACTATGCCTTGCCGCTGTGCAGAGTTTTTTCAGAAAACTCTGTCGTTCGGCTACTGCCGAACGCCTATGCCTTGCCTGTACGCCGTCATAGGGGAAGCGGTTTTGCCGCTTCCCCTATGAGACGAGAAAGGGAACGGGCAAAGCCCGTTCCCTTTCTCTCCATTTCGGCAGCCCCGGTCGGCGCTTACCGGTACGCTATGTCTATATGTCAAGTTTCTTCAAGAAACTTGAACGTTGCCCAAAAGGGCAACGCCGCTTCCCCTATGAGACGAGAAAGGGAACGTGCAAAGCCCGTTCCCTTTCTCTCCATTTCGGCAGCCCCGGTCGGCGCTTACCGGTACGCTATGTCTATATGTCAAGTTTCTTCAAGAAACTTGAACGTTGCCCAAAAGGGCAACGCCGCTTCCCCTATGAGACGAGAAAGGGAACGTGCAAAGCCCGCTCCCTTTCTCTCCATTTCGGCAGCCCCAGTCGGCGCGTGCCTTTGCGCTATGCCTATCTGCCGTTCGCCTGCCCGCCCTATGTGCCGGACGCCCGCGGGTTTGCTTTGCAAACTCGGCAGTGCGCCTTTACCCATACTGCCGAGTTCCCTCAAGGAACTCGGTCGCACGCCGGCGGCGCGCAGTAGCGCGCCTTTACCCATACTGCCGAGTTCCCTCAAGGAACTCGGTCGCAAGCCTTCGGCGCGCGGTAGCGCGCCGAAGGCTTGCGCGCTATACTGCCGCAATGAAACCTTTTGCGTTTGCCAAGCCCTCGGACTTTGTCCCCCGCGCGTTTGAGCTGTTCTCGAAGCAGGCGGAACCCCGCTACAGCCTGCCGTCGTTCGGAAAAGACTGCCTCGCGGGCGTCATCGTCGGCGTCGTCGCGCTGCCGCTCGCTATGGCGTTCAGCATTTCGGCGGGCTGCACCCCCGCGCAGGGTCTGTATACGGCTATCGTCGCGGGCTTCTGCATAAGCCTGCTCGGCGGCAGCCGCTATCAAATCGGCGGCCCGACCGGCGCGTTCGTCGTCATAATCTTCGGTATCGTTGAAAAGCACGGACTCGAAGGGCTTGTCGCCGCCACGGTGCTTGCGGGGCTTATGCTCGTCGCAATGGGTCTGACCGGAATCGGGCGCTTTATCAAATACATTCCGTACCCCGTAACGACCGGATTCACCGCCGGAATCGGCGTGCTGATATTCTCCCAGCAGGTGAAGGACTTTTTCGGCTTCCATATAACGGACGGCTCGCCGGAATTTCTGGAGGAGTGGGCGGGCTATCTGTCGCACCTGACGACGCTCGACCCCGCGACGCTCGCCGTGGGCGCGGGCACGCTGGCGCTCATCGTCGCGGTCAGGCGCTTCTTTCCGCGCGTGCCGGGCGCCGTCGTCGGCGTGCTCGCGGCGACCCTGCTCTGCAAGGCGCTCGCGCTGCCGGTTGAGACGATAGGCACCCGCTTCGGCGGAATCCCGCAGAAACTCCCGCTGCTTACGGCTCCGGCGTTCGGCTGGCAGACGGCGCGGGCGGTGCTGCCCGACGCGTTCGCCGTCGCCCTGCTCGCCGCGATAGAGTCGCTTTTGTCGGCGGTCGTCGCGGACGGCATGACCGGCGACCGGCACAACGCGAATATGGAACTGGTGGCGCAAGGAATCGGCAACATAGCCTCCGCAGCCTTCGGGGGAATCCCCGCGACCGGCGCGATAGCCCGCACCGCGACGAACATAAAATCCGGCGCGCTCAGCCCCGTCGCGGGAATCGTCCACGCGCTCACGCTCGTGCTGTTCATTCTGTTCCTCGCGCCCGCCGCGTCCGCAATCCCGCTGTCGAGCCTCGCCGCCGTGCTCATCGTCGTCTCGTGGGATATGAGCAACCTGCCGCGCTTCGCCCGCATTCTCCGCCGCGCCCCCAAAAGCGACGCGGGCGTGCTGCTCGCCACCTGCGTTTTGACGGTCGCCGTCGACCTGACCTTCGCGGTGGAAATCGGCATGGCGCTCGCCGTCGCGCTGTTTCTGCGCCGCATGATAGCGTGCGCGGGAATCAAGGCGGAAAACGACGACCTTATCGCCGAGCTGGCGTTCGGGGAAATTGAAGCGGGAACCGCCCGCGAAATCGTCGCGCTGCACCGCAGCGATATAGAGGTGTACGAGATTACTGGTCCGTTCTTCTTCGGCGTCGCCGACATGCTCCAGCAGACGCTCCGCAGCGTGGCGCCGCGCCCGCACACGCTGATTCTGCGCATGAGGGACGTGCCCGCCGTCGATTCGACCGGCATTGCGGCGCTCGAATCGTTCCTCGCGCAGTGCCGCAAGCGGAAGATACGGGTCGTCCTGTGCGAAATCCGCGAGCAGCCGCGGAAGGCGCTCGAAAAAGCCGGATTCCTCGCGGCGGTCGGCGCGGACAGCCTTGTCGCGGAACTCGGCGACGCGCTGGAACTGGCGGAAAGGCGGACGGCGGAGGGAGGCACATGAGTTTCGCCGCTCTGTTTTGCCCGTCTGCCGCGGGCATAAAAAAGAGCGGGGCGTGTGCCCCGCTCTTTCGCGTCCTTCCTCGCTAATGCTACTAAGACAAATTTATTGTCATTAGCCTTCGTCATCGTATGCAAACCACTCTATGGTGCTGGCATCTATGATATAAGCTTCGCCTTTTGAAACTTCTTCTATGGAATAACCACGGGCTGATACAGAGTTCATGACCTTCTCTTGTCCCCACGTAAATACAACACCTAATTCTGGAATGTCCTTGTTACTATGAGCTACAGAAAGGCTTCGCCGATTGTGGTTTTTTATCTCTCCTGATTCCCAGTTAAAATCTTTGCTGGTTTGTGCAAATCTAAAATCAACTGTATTTTTGATTTTTGTCTCTGTTCCGTTTCTTCTTAAATATGCAGCGCCAGTTGGCTCATTTCCCCAAACACTGCGCATTTCATGCAGTCCCGTTCCGTATATCAGATTTGTAGGAAAACTAACCCAATAATAACCATGTTGGTATTTATTAGAGTTTGTTTCAATGTTTGCGCCGGCTGCTTTTAGACGTTTTATCCAGTTTTTAATATCGCTTTTCCACCACTCATAGATTGTCGTCTTTCCGCCATACTCTGACGAATAGCCGTCGCAATCTCCGCTAGCTGTTGCGCCATTCTTGAAGTAGAATATGTAATCGCCATCATTAAAACGGGCTGCCGCCGCCTTTCTCTCTAGGTAGCGTGGACTGGAAGGTAGAGAAACAAACACCTGACATGAATGGCGGCGATGAAGGAAGCGGTGAGCTTTGCATAGCGCGTAGCAATTCCCCGCCAGCGCTTGAGGGCACGGAAGACGGTT
>NZ_BBPW01000009.1:0-18121 GCF_001028545.1 Treponema endosymbiont of Eucomonympha sp.
CTAGGTAGTGTGGACTGGATAGGGGAAAAGAGGTAAAATAGAGGCATGAAAAGAAATGAAGGCATTCACCGGCACGATATAAGCGACGAGGCGTGGGAACGGATAAAAGAACTGCTGCCCGGACAGGCAGGGAAACGCGGGGGAGTGGCGAAAGATAACCGCCTGTTTATCAACGCGGTAGCGTGGCAGACGCGCACGGGCGCTCCGTGGAGGGATATACCGCCGGAATTCGGGAATTGGAACAGCATACACAAGCGGTTTTGTCGCTGGCGGGATAAGGGAATATGGAGAATGCTGGCGGACGCCGCAATAGGCGAGCCTGCCGGGGATATCTTTATGATAGATTCGACGTATATCAAGGCACACGCGGACGCATGCGGGGCACAAGGCGGCAGTCAGGACATTAGCCGCACAAAAGGGGGCTGAACAGCAAATTGCACTTGGTAGTCGACGAGTACGGGATGCCGGCAGGCGGCATTGTGACAAGCGGTACTGTCGCGGACTGTAGCCAGGCGCCTCTCCTTATGGAGGATTTGGAGGCGGAAGCGTTCCTTGCGGACAAAGCGTATGACACGAACGAACTGCTCGGCATGCTTAAGGAAGCGGATATAGCAGCCGTCATCCCTCCGGTTAAAAGCCGGAAAGAACAGAGAGCGTACAGTCATGAACTGTATCGGGTGCGGCACGTCATTGAAAACGTCTTCCGCGCCCTCAAGCGCTGGCGGGGAATTGCCACACGCTACGCAAAGCTCACCGCTTCCTTCATCGCCGCCATTCATGTCAGGTGTTTGTTTCTCTACCTTCCAGTCCACGCTACCTAGGCTTGCGAAACTCCCCCTGTTGGACTTGAACCAACGACCCAAGGATTAACAGTCCTTTGCTCTACCAACTGAGCTAAAGGGGAAAGAATTGCGCATAGTATACTGATGCGAAAAAAAATGTCAATTATTCCTTCGGGACGGCATTTTTGGCAACAGCGAAAATCTGCACATCTGTTTTGGAGGACACGGACGAAACACGGATATAGCCTCTGCGGAAATATTATGTTAAGGAGTGTTCACGCGGCGCAAAGTCATATTGATAATAGCCAGATAAATGAACGCGCTGAACATAGTGTCGAGCTTATCGTAACGGGTGCACACGCGGCGGAACGCCTTCAGTCGGCGGACGAAACGCTCAACGCCGTTTCGCTGTTTGTATAATTCGCGGTCATAGTCCCACGGCTCTTTGCGGCTGCGCATCGGCGGCACGACAGGAGCAAAGCCGGGCATTCTCTGCGAATGCCCGCGTTTTGTTATCCTCATATGCCCTGTCCATAAGCAGCGTAGTGCCTTCGCGTTTCCCGATGTTTCCTAGCAGCAACTGTCCTTTTTTCGCGTCGAAAGCGTTCCTTGCGGACAGGGCGCATGACACGAACGAACTGTTCGATATGCTTAAGGAAGCGGATATAGCAGCCGTCATCCCTCCGGTTAAAAGCCGGAAAGAGCAAAAAACATACAAACATGAATTGTATCGGGCACGGCACGTCATTGAAAGCGTCTCCGCGCCATCAAGCGCCAGCGGGGAATTGCCACGTGCTGCGCAAAGCTCACCGCTTCCTTATCGCCGCCATTCATATCAGGTGTTTGTTCCTCCACCTTCCAGTTCGCCCTACCTAGGATTGAAACCCTATCTTATGACGAATGTGGACGGTGCGCCGGAAAGGTCTGCAGGCCTACCGCCAAAGCCCAGCAGGAGGCGTTCGGCGGTAGGCTTTATCCCGCGAGTTCGCAAAGCAAACTCGGTAGTGCACTACGGCGTGCGGCAGTTTCTTGAGGAAACTCGGCATATAAGGTAAAACTGTATGCAGGAAACTTGCGGCACATTGTGCTGCGGGTGCTCGCGCTTGAGCGGGCGGAACCATTGCCGTGAAATCGGCGAATATAGCCTGTTTATCGCGGATTTTGAGCCGGAATCATCAAGGCGCAAAACGGCAGTGTAAAATGCCGAAGGAATCGCCTCAGGTGAATCGACAACCCGGAAACCGTTGAAGGAAAAGTTCTGGAAAAGAATAAAACATAATGAGACACGCTTTTTGTTTCGGTGTCGCAACCGACGCCGCCTCTGCGACAGACCCTGTTTCGCTTGAAACCGTGTATAAAACGGTATACAAAAAACTGCTTACCTTTTTGTATAAGCACCCACACTGTTTTTTTTCGTGGGCATTCGGCGGGGTAGAACTTGAACTGTACGCAAAATCGCACCCCGAGTTTATCAAGCTGCTATCCGAACTCGTCGACCGCGGGCAGTTGGAACTGCTGGGCGGCGGCTATTACGCGCCGGTCCTGCCGCTCCTGTTGCCGGTTGACCGCGCAGGGCAAATTGAACTGCTTACGACGCTTCAGCGAAAGTTGGTGGGGCGCCGACCCCGCGGCGTCGGGCTTTCCCCGAATATATGGGACCCGCTGCTTATTGATTCGTATAAAAGCTGCGTTATGGATTTTGCGCAGCTCGACGTTTCGCTTTTCCCCGTGCAGCTGCCGCGTTTTTCTCCGCTCATTTTGGAACATGCGGGAAAAACGGTCACGGCACTGCCGGTTCACCCGGAGCTTGCGCCGCGCTCGGAATCACCGGAATCGTATATCGTGCGGCTGATTCAAGCATATCCTCAAGACAATTCGCCGGATATGGTCGCGGTCTGCGCTGTGCCGCCGTGCGATATGCTGCCGCTTCTTGAAACAAATTGGCTTGAGCGATTCTGCGCGGCGCTGCCCGAAGAAATTGCGCTTACCGTTCCGTCCCGCTTTTTGAAAGAAGCCGAATTATTTGTTCCGGCGTATATTCCGTCCGGGATTTCCTATGCAGGCGCAAATCAGAGAAACATGCAGGATTATATGCAGGCGCACCCGTGCGTGCAAAACGTGTATTCCCGCATGATGCACGTCAGTTGCACGGTGAATCAATGCCGGGGAGATAAGGCGCGGAAAAAAGCCGCCCGTGAAAAACTGTGGGAAGCACAGACGGGGGGCGCATATCTTGCTGCCGGCGCGGGCACAAACAGCGACTTTCAAGCCGACGCGTACCGCAATTGTATTCAGGCTGAAAAACTCGTCCGTGAAGCAAGCGGGTTTTCCGCGTCTGCGCTTGCCTTTGATTTCGACAGCGACGGACACGCGGAATATGCGTATCAGCTCGACGCGTTTAACGCGTTTATCACTAAAAAAGGCGGCGCGGTTTTTGAGCTGGACGTGTTTAAGGCTTTGTTCAATTACTGCGGGGATTCCCTGCGGCTTTTTGTCGACTGCCTGCAGCCCGTCGGCACGCGCACGTTTGACGGCGAAACGGTTCTTTCGCGCTCGCTGTTTACTGAAGCATCATTTAAGCGCGTCAAAAAAGAAATCCGGCTGCAAAAAACCGCGCTATACGGCACGGACAGGCAGTGTGTTTTGCTCAAGAAAAATTTTTCAGCGTTTGAAACCGGCGTGCAGGTGCAGTACATTTTGAAAAACCTGAGTCCCGCTCCCTTATGCGCGGTTTTTGCGTCTTCTTCGTCGCTGCTCCTTCCGCTGGGCAAAGGAAAGCAGTGCAAAACGGAAGCCGTTGTGGAGCAGCAAAAACTTTCACTCAACACCGCGAAACTGTTTAATGCCGAAAGCGGCGTCGCCACCGTGCGAATCACCGACGCGGCGGACAGTGCGTCGTTTGTATTTGTGCCAAATGAAGAAGCGGGTTTCGCGTTCAAACCGCTGCCCGCCGGACAGCACACCTACGCAGTGGGCGGGACATTTTTTTGGGAAATTGCGCTTGAGCCTGACCGAGAAATGGAGAAGACGATTACGCTGACGATTCTGTCGCCGCGTAAAGGGGGAAAAGAAACGTGATATAGGAAAACCCCTTTGGAATACAAGTGGCTCTCTTTCACGTATGCTGCGTCGGCGCTAATTCTTTTTGAGCCAACACTGACTAGTTTTTAAGAAACACTAAGTAGTGCTGGGAACTAACTAGCCAGTTTTTAACCAGCGCTAGTTAGTGTTTAAGAAAAACTACATAATTTCTGACCAAAACTATATAGTTTTGAGAACTAATTAGCTAGTTTATGACTGGCACTAATTAGTTTTTGAACAGAACTAATTAGTGTCTAAGCAGAACCGGCGTGTTTTGGGCGCTTATACACCGGTTTTGTCTAAATCTTGCCCTGCGTGCGGACACGGAAAAAGAGGCTTTGCCGCTATGTCGAGTCTATTTAAGAAGTGTGGACGCATTCCAACCTGTGCGGTGTATAACTAGTCGGTCGGTGCAGCCTTGCGCGCCGCGGGTGTGCGGCGAATAGGCTTTGTCCCTATGCCGCGAGTTTGCGGCGCCCGCGGGTTTGCGGCAGTTTCCGGCAAAGGGGCTTTAGTTTCTCCGCCGCGCTCCTTCAAGGGGCTCGGACGTTCTGCTTTGTCGGACGCGCGTTCCGTGTAGAACCCTTCCTTCCAGTTGAAGCGCGACGTTTCGGGGAGCGCCAAGCCGCGGCGCAGCGCGCTCATAATCTGCCTCAGGGACTTTTTTTCTATATGCGTCTTCGACAGGTCGATTAAGAAGCGCGAGAACCCTTCGCCTTCGAGCAGGCGCGCCGCGTCTACCACCGAGAAGGGGTTGTCGCTCAGGATATACGAGCCGTCGTCAGACGAAAGCGCCTTGAACTGCGTCCCTTCCTTGTCGCTCAGATAGAGAAAGTCATACGAGGCGGGCAGCCTGAAGCGCATTCTGAACAACGCGGGATAGGCGAACACCGTAACCATGACGCGGCTCCGCACCGGCGGTTCGAACGTCTCCTTGAGGTTCCGGCGGGAGTTTTCGAGCGGCGTGATGAACGCGCCGATATGCTGGTTTTCAAGGTAGGAGACCGCCCAGCGGTTGAACGTGTACAGGTACGGTCCGGCGACCAGAAACGCGTCCGGCTCGGCGCGCCTGCCTTCGGAGCCGTCGGGCGCGTTCCGCAGCATAGAGAAGTGCGCGGGGTTGTTCACCACCCAGTTGGCATAGCCCGCTTCGCGCAGGTACGAGACGCGCTCGGACAGTTCCGCTTCGGCGGACTGCGGGCAGAACGGGTCGAGCGACAGGAACACCTGCTTCTTGGACACCGGCAGCGAGACGCCCCGCTCGCACAGGTCGGCGAGAGTCTCGTGGTTGAGCTCCAGAATCAGCCGCACGGGGCTTGCCGAAAGCGCCGCGCACAGGTCGCGTACCGTCGACGCCTGAATGTACACTCCCATAGGGAAGGGGGCGAGCTCGGTTCTGCCGACGGGCGTAATATCCAGCACGGGAAGCTCCTCCCGCTTCGGGCGCGCGCGGAAGCGGCGGAGGTCGCGGGGCAACAGGTGCACGTAGCGTTTGGTCGCCGATTTGGTTTGCAGCAGATACACGTCGTCCCCCGCCTGAAAGCCTTCGGGGACGTCCATTCGGAACGCGCCGCCGTCGCGGACGACCTCCCTGACCTTGTGGCTCGTGCGCCCCGAATCGTCCTTGCGGTGCAGGCGGACGGTGTCGCCGACGTCCGGCTCGTAGCTGCCGCCGTTCAGCGACGCGAAGCCGTCCTTCACCGATCTGAGTTTGCCGAGCCATATTCCCGTGCCCCCCGCCTGCGCGGGATTCAGCGTCCCCTCCGCGACCGCCTCGCTCCCTGCGGCGTAGCGGCTCGGGGCAAAGTCGTGCCAGAAGCGGGTCTTCCGCCTGCCGAAATCGGAGGACAGCATTCGCTTCCCCGCCGCGAGCGTGCCCTTCGGGTCTCCGCGCCAGTGGTCGAGCATATAGCGGTACGCCGCCGTTACGCTGCCGACGTATTCGGCGCTCTTCATCCTGCCCTCGATTTTGAACGCGTCGACGCCGGCTTCCACGAGGGCGGGAATCCGGTCGATAAGCTCCAAGTCGTTCGGGGAAAAGAAGTAGCCGGCGGAATAGGACGCGGAGCCCTCCGCCGTGTACCGGCGGCGGCAGGCTTGGGTGCACGCGCCGCGGTTCGCGGATTTGCCGCCGAGGAAGCTGGAGAAAAGGCACAGTCCCGACTCGCTCACGCAGAGCGAGCCGTGCACGAAGACTTCGATTTCGGCGCTCGTGCCGGCTTTGACCGCGCGGATTTCGGCGGCGCACAGCTCGCGGGCAAGCACGGCGCGGCGCACGCCCGATTTGCCGAGCAGGTTCACCGCGCGGGCGGACGCCGCGTTGAGCTGGGTGGAGGCGTGCATGCGGAGGCCGGGGAAGAACTCGTTCGTCATGCGGATGACGCCCAGGTCCTGCACGATGATGCCGTCGGGCGCGAGGCGCTCAAGGTAGGCGAGGAAGCGGTACAGCTCCTCCGTCTCGCGCTCCTCGCACACGGCGTTCACCGTTATGTAGAGCTTCCTGCCGAAGCGGTGCAGCGTCTGCGCCGCCGCTTCCGCCTCCGCCCACGTGAAGTTCGCGCTCCGCAGGCGGGCGTTGAAGGTTTTCAGCCCCAGGTATACCGCGTCGGCGCCTTCGCTCAGCGCCGCGTCGAGCGCTTCGGGCGTGCCCGCGGGCGCAACTAATTCAGCCATACGGCACTATACCACGCAAGCCTTCGGCGCGCTACCGCCCGCCTGTAGGTATAGCGCACAGGCAAGCGCCGACTGGGACTGCCGAAACGGAGAGAAAGGGAGCGGGCAAAGCCCGTTCCCTTTCTCGTCTCATAGGGGAAGCGGGTTTGCCGCTTTCCCTATGACGGCTCTCGGTGGCGTCATGACGCACACGCAGGACAGAGGCTCTGTCTAGGGCAGGACAGAGACACTGTTCTAGCCTAACGAGAGGCTCTCGTGTGGGCGAACGAGAGGCTCTCGTGTGGGCGAACGAGAGGCTCTCGTGTGGGCGGACGAGAGGCTCTCGTGTGGGCGAACGAGAGGCTTTCGTGTGAGCGGACGAGAGCCTCTGTTCTAGCCTAACGAGAGGCGCTCTCGTGAGCGGGGAGGCGGAAACGCCTTCCCGCCCTTACGTTACCCTTACGGGTAACGTTCGAGTTTCTTGAGGGAACTGCCGCAAGCCTACGGCTTGCTTACCGAGTTTGCTTACGCAAACTCGCGGCGCATAGAGGCAGACGCAAAAGAGCAGGACAAAACGCCCTGCTCTTTTTTATGCCCGCGTGTGCGCGGGAATTGAAGTATTGACTAGCTGCGGACGCGGGATTATAATAGCACAACGCGGCGGGGACAGAAGCGATTCGCCCCGGCGCGGTGTTTAGCGTTATATGCACACGGCGCCGTGCGCGCACGAGGCAGTAACAACGGTTCTATAAGGAGTTCTCAAATGAACAAAACAAGAAACGCAGTGCTCGGCATTGTCTCGGCTCTCGCGCTGGCGGCAGGCGCGGGTTTCGCGCTGTATTCCTGCGACGGGTTCGCGGACGCGGCGGCTCAGGCAACCGACGATGCTGCCGACGCCGGCAGGTTTGGACGCAACCACCTCGGGTACACTATTCGCGGTCCGAAGGGGGGGGTAAACTACGTGTTTTTTACAAGCGAAATAGGTAACCTTGACGAGGACTATGTTCTTGGAACCGACAGGACGGTGCACGTTGAGCGCTGGGGGGATTACCTCCGCAAGGAACTGGAAGCCGCCGGGATAACGGTTACCGACTCCTACAGCACGAGCAAAGCCGGGGAGTCTTGCTGGGTGGAGTTTAACCTGAAAGAAATCGTAGAGTTTGAGCAGTACTGGTACTAAAGAGACACGGCGGACGGAGAGGCGCAGAGCAGGGCGGAGAGGCGGACAACGCTTCCCGCCTTTTTTTGCGCCCAGCGAGTTTGCTTTGCAAACTCGGTAGCACGCTACGGCGTGCGACAGTTTCTTGAGGAAACTCGGTATAGAGGCAGACGCAAAAGAGCAGGACAAAACGCCCTGCTCTTTTTTTATGCCCGCCCTTGCAGGCGCCTCATGCCCGCCCGTACAGGTGCCTCATGCCCGCCCGTGCAGGTGCCTCGTGCACGCCCGTGCAGGTGCCTCATGCCCGTCCGTGCAGGGGATCGCCGCAAACTCGCTTGGCACAGAGGCTCTCGCGTGAGCGGACGAGAGGCTCTCGTGTGGGCGAACGAGAGCCTCTCGGCAATGCCGCCCGCCCCCGCTTCTTTTACTAGCCGCTTGCCTCTATGCAGAGTTTGCCGTGCGCTTGCAGCGTGCGGCAAACTCGACCGTTACCCGCAAGGGTAACGCCGCGCCTATATGCCGTTCGCCATTCTTTCCTTATATGCCGCGAGTGTGCGCTATCCGGCATAGGGGTAAGTGTCCGCGCTCTATGTCTTCGCCCATAGGCAAAGCATAAACGCCCACCTCTATGTCGAGTTCCTTCAAGGAACTCGAACGTTACCCGCAGGGTAACGCAGAACTCGGACGTTCGGCTACCGCCGAACGCGTTTGCGCGGGCTGCGCTTTCCTGCTATCGTGGCGCCGTGACCAAGAACCTGACGCTGCTCCTGGCTCTGTCCGAGATGAGCTTCCTGACCTTCCGGGAGAAACTCGTCCTCGAATCAAACCTTGACACGGCGCGGGAGCTCGCACTACTGTCTGTCGGCGATATATCGGCGCTGGCGGGGCGGGCTGTGCGGTCAAAGGCGTGGCGGAACGCCGATATCGAGCGGCGGGTTGCCCAAATCGCGCTCGTCGCGGAACGGTACGGCATGCATTGCGTGGGCCACGGCGACGAAGCCTATCCCGCCCTGCTCCGCGCGCTGTTCGACCCGCCGTTCCTGCTGTATTGCCGCGGGGACTGTGCCGCGCTGAACGCGCCGTGCGTGTCGGTGGTCGGCACGCGGAAGCCGACGCGGGCGGGCGTTGAGGCGGCGCGTCAATTTGCGGCGGATGCGGCGCGCGACGGCCTTACCGTCGTGTCGGGGCTGGCGTTCGGAATCGACGCCGCCTCCCACGCGGGCGCGCTCGACGGCAACGGGAAGACGGCGGCGGTGCTGGCAAGCGGCGCGGACGTGCTTTCGCCCCGGTCGAACCGGCGGCTCGGCGGCATGATTATCTCGCGCGGCGGCTGCGTCGTCAGCGAATACGCGCCCGGCACGGAGGCGACAAAGTGGCGCTTCCCGCAGCGGAACCGCGTCATTTCGGGACTGTCCCCCGCGACGGTGATAATCGAGGCGCCGGGGGCGTCGGGCGCGCTTATCACGGCGGATTTCGCGCTTGAGCAGGGACGCGACGTGTACTTCCACGAACTGGCGCTCCAAGGGGCGACGCTTCAGGATACGGCGGGCAGCGCGGCGGAGCCGATGAAACGTTCGGCGGCGCGGTATTGCCGAGACGGCGCCCCGGTCATACGTTCGTATGCCGATTACCGCGAGGCGGCGCTGAACGCGCCGGGCAGACCGCACGGCGGGCAAGGCGAACTGGATTTCTCTGACATTATGGAATAAACCTCGGGGTTTTCGGAAAAGGCGGATAAGGAACAGGCATGACGGGAACAAAAGCGGCAGCGGCGCAATCGGCGGCGAAAAAGGCGCAGCCGGCTATAAAAGCGGTACGGAAGCCCAAGCCGGCGAAAGGCGCAAAAACTCCGGTGCGCAAAAACACGCTGGTTATTGTGGAGTCTCCGGCGAAGGCGAAGACGATAGAGAAATACCTCGGCAAGGGCTACACCGTAAAGGCGTCTATGGGGCACGTCATCGACCTGCCCAAGTCGCGCATGGCGGTCGACATAGACCACGGCTTTGAGCCTGAATACATTACGGTGAAGGGGCGGGCAAAAATCCTCCAGGAGCTGCGGCAGGACGCGAAGAAGTCGGACGCGGTGCTGCTCGCAAGCGATAACGACCGCGAGGGGGAGGCTATCGCGTGGCACCTGCGGAACTCTATTGCGGAGAAGACCGCCGCGCCGATACAGCGAATCGTGTTCAACGAGATTACGCCGGGCGCGATTGCCGAGGCGGTGAAGCACCCCGCCGACATAGACGAGGCGAAGGTGAACGCGCAGAAGGCGCGGCGCGTGCTCGACCGGCTCGTGGGCTACAACCTCTCGCCGCTTTTGTGGAAGAAGGTGAAGAACGGGCTTTCCGCCGGACGCGTGCAGTCGGTGGCGCTCCGCCTGATTTGCGAGCGCGAAGACGAGGCGGAACGCTTCATTCCCGAAGAGTATTGGACGCTTGAGGCGGGCTTTGTCAAAGGCAGGGCGAAGTTTGCCGCGCAGCTCGCGCAGTACCGCGGTGAAAAGCCGGAACTCAAGGACGAACAGTCGGCGCAGGCGATTATCGCCGACATTACAGGCGCCGCCTGCGTCGTATCCGACGTCAAGACGACGGAAAAGAGCCTGAAGCCCAAGCCGCCGTTCACCACCTCGACGCTGCAGCAGGCGGCGGCGAACCGGCTCGGTTTTGTCTCCCGCAAGACGATGGTCCTTGCCCAGCAGTTATACGAAGGAATCAGCGTCGGGCACGAGCGCGTCGGGCTTATCACCTATATGCGTACCGATTCGGTGCGCATTTCCGCCGTTGCGCTCGCCGAAGTCCGCGAGTGGATTCAGGGCGCGTATCCCGCCGAACTGCCGCCGCAGGCAAACGAATACGCGGTCGGGGCGAAGGCGCAGGACGCGCACGAAGGAATCCGCCCGACGTATGTGAAGTACACGCCGGATTCGATGAAGGGATACCTCGACCGCGACCAGTTCCGCCTGTACAGCATTATCTGGGAGCGCTTCGTGTCGAGCCAAATGACCAACGCGCTGAGCCGGACGACGAGCGCGGATATTGCGGCGGGGGAGGCGGTGTTCCGCGCCTCGGCGACGACGCTGGCGGAGAAGGGTTTTTGCCGCGCGCTCAAGGTGCTGGCAGCGAAAGAGGGCACGGGCGGCTCGCTCCCCGCGCTTGCCGTCGGCGAGACGCTGGAACCCGGCACGTTTCGCCCCGAACAGCATTTCACGCAGGGTCCCGCCCGCTATACCGACGCGTCGATAGTGAAGCTGCTTGAAGAAAAAGGAATCGGGCGCCCCTCGACCTATGCGCCGATTATCAGCGTGCTCCTGACGCGGTATTACGTGACGCGGAGCAACAAGCAGCTCGTGCCGACGGCGCTGGGGCGGATTATAAACGGGATACTCGTCGAGTCGTTTTCCGACGTGGTGAATGAGAACTTTACGGCGGAAATTGAACAGAAACTCGACGGCGTGGAAGAGCAGGCGGAGGACTGGGTAAAGCTGGTCGGCGAAGTGTTCTTTCCGTTCCGCGAGCAGGTGGAGCGCGTCATGGCGACGCAGGAAAGCGTGAAGGGCACATTCGACGAAAATACCGGCGAGACGTGCGAGAAGTGCGGCCGCCCAATGCTGAAAAAACTCGGCAGGTACGGCTTTTTCTTGTCGTGCTCCGGCTTCCCCGAATGCCGGAACGCCAAATCCCTGCCGCTGGCGAAGTGCCCCAAATGCGGCAAAGGCGACATTATCTCGCGGCGGACGGCGCGCGGGCGGGGACGGGAGTTTTACGGCTGCACGAACTATCCCGAATGTGACTTCCTGACGCATTCCAAGCCGCTCAACGCGGCGTGCCCGCAGTGCGGCTGGTTCATGGTGGAGAAGCACGACAAGAAGAACGGCTCGTACAAGGCGTGCATAAACCCGGACTGCACATACCTGCATTCGGCTGACGAAGAACCCGCGCCGGAGCTTACGGGCACGGGCGAGCCATGACGCCGCGCCGAGGCGTTGGCGGTACACTGACAAACTCTGGCGGTATGCCGTTAGGCGCTGCTTTTTTGTCAGAAAGCCTCTTGTCGGCTTTGCTTTCCGCCCTCCTCCCGCACGCCTTTGCCAGCCCGTAAACGAGGCGATAGACAGTGCGCCCAAACCATATTGCCCGATTTTATGCGTTGCCTCTCTGCTGTACCTTCTGTGCGTGTCTGACACTTGTGTTCGGTTCCTGCGCCCCAAAACGGCAGGCGGCAGTTCCGGCGCCACTCGCGCCCAAAACCGTCGCCGCGCTCTCGTCCTCTATCGCGGAAATGTGGCTTTTGGCGGGCGGCTCGCTCGCGGGGGTCAGCGCCGACGCATTTGCTGCGGAGCGCGGCTTCGCGCTTCCCGGCGGGGTTGCCAACCTCGGCGGCGTCTTTTCGCCCAGCGCGGAGCGGCTGCTCGACCTGAAGCCTGATTTGGTACTGCTGTCCCGCGATATTGCCGCGCACCGCTCCCTTGCCAAAACCCTGCGGGCGGCGCATATTCCGGCACTGCTCGTCAAAGTCGAGACGCTGGACGAGTATCTCTCCGCGCTGCGGGATTTTACGGGCATAACGGGGGACGCGGCGGCGTTCGAGCGGAACGGGCAACGGGTACGGGAACAGGCAGACGCGTTGCTTGCCCGGCTTCCGGCGGACAAAGGGCGGAAATCGGCGCTGTTTTTCCGCGCCTATTCGTCGGGCATTACCGCTATTACGGGCGAGCACCAAGTGTGCGCCATTCTGTCGGACATAGGGGTAGATGTCGTGGGCGGCGGAACGGCGGGCGGCAGGACTTCCGCGCTGAATGTGTCCGTCGAGCATATCATCGAGGCAAACCCCGACTTTATCTTCGCGGTGTTTCAGGGCGACGAGGACAAAGCGCGCGCGTCGTTTGCCGCCTCGTTCGCGGCGCACCCGGCGTGGGCAAGCCTGCGGGCGGTGCGGGATGGGCGCTTCATCGTGCTGCCGAAAGCGCTGTTCCACTTTAAGCCGAACAGTCGGTGGGCTCAGGCGTATGAGCACCTGCTCAGAATCGTGTACCCCGAAACGTATGCGGCGGAATAAGGCCGCCGCATATATCCTCTGCGGCATAAGCGCCGCCGCGCTGTTCCTGCTGAGCCTTTCGGCGGGGGCGGCACGGGTCGGCGTCGGGGACGTAGTCCGCTGGCTTTCGGGCGGCGCTATTCCCGAATCATCCCGCATTATCCTTGCCTACGTCCGGCTGCCGCGCAACGCCGCCGCGTTTATGTGCGGGGGGGCGCTCGCGCTGTCGGGGCTGCTGCTGCAGTCTGGGCTGAACAACCCGCTCGCGTCGGCGGGGACCGTCGGGGTCAACGCCGGCGCGGGCTTCAGCGCGGTGCTCGCCTCCGTGCTGTTCCCCGGCGCGTTCGCCGCGAAGCCCGCCGCCGCATTCATGGGTGCGTTCTCGACCGCGCTGCTGGTATACGGCGTTGCAAAGCGCATAGGCGCGTCGCGGAACGTCATAATCCTGACGGGAATCGCCCTGTCGAGCCTGCTGTCCGCCGCGCTCGACGCGACGGTTACGCTCAAGCCGGACAGCGTGCTCGACCGCGCCGCGTTCTTTATCGGCGGCTTCGCGCACGCCGAGCTTGCGCCGCTCCGGTACGCGCTGCCCTGCATTGCGGCGGGCGCGGTCGGCGCGGCGCTCCTCGCCCCGTTCCTGAACGCGCTGTCGCTTGGGGACGAAGTCGCGCACTCGCTCGGCGTCCCGGTCGCCGCCTGCCGCTTCCTTTCCCTGCTGTGCGCGACGCTGCTAGCGTCGGCGGCGGTATGCGTCGCGGGGCTGCTGGGCTTCGCGGGCTTGCTCGTCCCCCACGCCGCCCGCTTCCTCGTCGGGCGCGACCACAAGGCGCTCGTGCCCTTCGCCGCGCTCTCGGGCGGCGTGCTGGTGCTGGGCTGCGACCTGCTCGCCCGCGTCATATTCGCGCCGTATGAGCTGCCGGTGGGAATCCTGCTGTCGTTTCTGGGCGCACCGTTCTTCCTGTTCCTCCTGTTCCGCAAAGCGCGGGGAGGCGCGGGGTGAGCGGCACCTTCCTCCGCCTGCAAGGGGCGGGAATCGGCTACGGGAAAACGCCGCTCCTGTCCGGCGTGTGCGCCGAGTTCCGGCAGGGCGACTTTGCCTGCGTCGTCGGCAGGAACGGCAGCGGCAAATCGACGCTGCTGCGCGCGCTGGCGGGAATCATCCCGTATACGGGCAGCATTGCGCTCGGCAGCATTGCGCCCGGCGGCGCGGAAAGCCGGGAACTGCGCGCCGTGCCGCACGGGGAGCGCGCCCGCAGGCTGTCGTACCTGCCGCAGACGCGCCCCGTTCCGGCTATGGACGTGCGGACGCTGCTCGCGCACGGGCGCTTTCCACATATGGGCTTTTCCAAGACGCTTTCCCCCGCGGACCGGGCGAAAATCGCGGACGCGGCGGCGCTGGCGGGGGTCGGCGGCTTGCTTGACCGCAGCGTGGCGTCGCTTTCGGGCGGGGAACGGCAACGGGCGTATATCGCGCTCGCGGTGGCGCAGGACGCGGACCTGATTCTGCTCGACGAGCCGGCGACCTATCTGGACGTCGCCTGTCAGCTTGAGATAATGAAACTCCTGCGGGCGCTGCACCGGAGCGGCAAAGGAATCGTCATGGTGTCGCACGATTTGCCGCAGGCGTTTACCGTCGGGGAGCGCATATTCGTCGCCGCGAACGGCGCGCTGTTCCCGCTGGGGAGTCCGGGCGAAGCGGCGCGAAACGGCATGATAGCGGAGACCTTCGGCGTATGCGTGGAAGCGGCGCAGGGAAGCCGCGAGGTGTACGCGTTCGGCTTGCGCCGAACGTCCGAGTTTCTTGAGGAAACTCGGTCCTTACCCGTGCGGAGCGCGGGTAAGGCGAAACACGGGCACTTCACGACCCCTGACACGGGCACTTCACGACCCCTGACACGGGCACCAAGAGAGTCGTTGACGGGCATGAAGCGTTGCCCGTGCGGGGAGGGATAGGGGCGACGGGCATAAAAAAGGCGGGAGCAGCTTCGCGGCAACTCCCGCCTCTTCCTACTTGCGCTCTCGCGCGTTCGGGGTTCTTAAGGAATTCGCGCATAGTATACGATGCGCGCGCGGGAATGTCAAAACGAAACTTCGGCAGTTCCGCGGGCGGTTTCCTCCGCGCGTCAGTCCGCAGGGGAACGGGCTATGCCGTCATAGGGAAAGCGGCAAAATCGCTTCCCCTCCTCTTCGGTAATCCCGCCCGGCAGATGCCCGTCCTCTACGCGCCGCGAGTTTGCAGTAAACGGACACTGCCTATAGGTCTCGCCGTTATGCCAAGCGAGTTTGCAAAGCAAACTCGGTAGCACGCCTTTGGCGTGCGGCAAACTCGGGCGTTACCCCGCGCTCTGCGCGGGCAACGCCGCCGGCTTGAAGCGCTTCAGCCGCAGCGCGTTGCTCACCACCGACACCGAGCTCAGGCTCATGGCGGCGGCGGCGAATATCGGGTTGAGGAGCGGACCGCCGAACAGGTGCAGCACGCCCGCCGCGACCGGTATGCCGACGGTGTTGTAGCCGAAGGCCCAGAACAGGTTCTGCTTAATGTTGCGTATCGTCTTCTTGCTCAGGTCTATAGCGGTCGCCACGTCCAAAAGGTCGCTCCGCATGAGCACGATGTCCGCGCTCTCCATAGCCACGTCGGTGCCGTTCCCGATAGCGATGCCGACGTCCGCCTGCGCCAGCGCGGGCGCGTCGTTTATGCCGTCGCCGACCATAGCCACCGTGCGTCCCTCGCCCTGCAGCTTCTTCACCTCGGCGGCTTTGTCCTGCGGCAGCACTTCGGCAAGCACGCGGTCTATTCCCGCCTGCCGCGCAATTGCCGCCGCGGTCCTCGCGTTGTCGCCGGTGAGCATGGCGACCTGTATACCCATTCGGCGCAGCGTTTCGACCGCCGCCCTGCTCGACGGTTTCACCACGTCCGCCACTGCGATGATTCCCGCGAGCAGTCCGCCTTCCGCGGCGAACATAGGCGTCTTCCCCTCGCCCGCAAGCCGCTCCGCCTCCGCCGCGCAGTCCCCCAGCGCGACTCCCCGCTCCTCCATAAGCTTCCGGTTCCCGACCAGCATATCGCCGTCGGCAAAGCGCGCCTCTATTCCCCGCCCCGTCAGCGACGCGAAGTCGTCCGGCGCGGGCAGCTCCAGCCCCCGCGTTTCCGCCTCCCGCACGAGCGCCTGCCCCAGCGGGTGCTCAGACCCCTTTTCCGCGCCCGCCGCCCGCGCCAAAAGCCCGTCCTCCGTCAGCGCCCCCGCGCCTTCCGCCAGCACTATGTCCGTTACCCGCGGCTTGCCCTCGGTGAGCGTGCCGGTCTTGTCGAACACGACCGTGGTGATTTTGTGCGCGGTCTCCAGCGCCTCGCCGCCCTTAATCAGAATGCCGTTCTCCGCGCCCTTGCCCGTGCCGACCATAATCGCCGTCGGCGTGGCGAGTCCGAGCGCGCAGGGGCAGGCTATGACCAGCACCGATATGAACACGGTGAGCGCGAAGCGGAGCGGGAGGTATCCGGCGGGGAGCAGCGCGGGGTTGTGGAGCGACGCAACGTACCACGCGGCGCCGGCGAGGAGCGCAACGGCGCAGACGACGGGCACAAACACGCCCGCGACCACGTCCGCCAGCTTGGCTATAGGCGCCTTTGAACCCTGCGCGTCCTCCACCAGGCGGATAATCTGCGCGAGCGCGGTGTCGGCGCCCACCTTGTCCGCCCGAAAGCGGAACGCGCCCGTCGCGTTGAGCGTCGCGGCGTACACCGCGTCCCCCGCCTTCTTGCCCACCGGCATGCTCTCGCCCGTAAGCATAGACTCGTCGATAGCCGTGCGCCCTTCGAGCACCGTGCCGTCCACGGGGATCTTCGCGCCCGGCTTTACGGATATGACGTCTCCGGGCACCACCTCGTCTATAGGGATTTCCTGCTCCGCGCCGTCCTTCCCGACGACGAGCGCGGTCTTCGGCTGCAGCCCCATAAGCTTCTTAATCGCCTCGCCCGTGCGCCCCTTCGACACCGCCTCGAGCGACTTGCCGAGCAGAATCAGCGTGATGATGACCGCCGCCGACTCGAAGTACAGCGAGTCGACCGCGCCGAAGCTGCCCAAAGCGATGTGCGCCGTATTGTAGAGCGAATATAACACCGCCGCCGTCGTGCCGACCGCAATCAGGCTGTCCATATTCGGGCTCCGCGCAAGGAGCGCCTTGTAGCCGACGACGTAGAAGCGGTAGCCCACCGCTATCACCGGCAGCGCGAGCAGCAGCTCGGTGAGCGCGTAGACGAAAGGGAAGCTCATAGGGCGGAGCGCCGCGGGGAACGGCAGCCGGAACGCCGTAATCATCGGCGCCATAGCAATATACAGGAGCGGCAGGCTGAACGCCGCGGCGACGGCGAACTTTGTCCAGAGCGTCCTGACGGCTTTCGCCTTGCGGAGCGCGTCCGCGTCCGCCCCGGCGCTGTCCGGCACGGCGTAGCCCGCCTTCTCGACCGCCGCCTTTATCGCCGAGAGCCGCACCGCCTCCGCGTCATACGACACCGACGCCTTTTCCGTGGCGAGGTTCACCACCGCGCGCTCGACCCCCGCCACCGCGCGGATAGCCTTTTCAACCCGCCCCACGCAGGCGGCGCAGGTCATGCCGCCGATAGGTATTGTCTGTGTTGTCATAGTTATGCCTCCGTCCGAGTCCCTTCAGGGGACTTGCCGGATACTATATGCCGTTCTTGCGCATAAGATAAGAGCCTTGCGTTCCGCGTTACCCTACGGGTAACGTTCGAGTTCCCTGAAGGAACTCGACAGAGAGGTGGGCGTTTATGCTTTGCCTGTAGGTGAAGACATAGAGCGCGGACACTTACCCCTATGCCGAATAGCGCACACTCGCGGTATATAAGGAAAGAATGGCGAACGGCATACAGGCGCGGCGTTACCCTTGCGGGTAACGGTCGAGTTTGCCGCACGCTGCAAGCGCACGGCAAACTCTGCATAGAGGCAAGCGGCTAGTAAAAGAAGCGGGGGCGGGCGGCATTGCCGAGAGCCTCTCGTCCGCCCACACGAGAGCCTCTGTGCCAAGCGAGTTTGCGGCGATCCCCTGCACGGGCAGGCACGAGACGCCTGCACGGGCAGGCACGAGACACCTGCTAGGCAGTGTGGACTAAAGAAAGGAAAAGAGGTAAAATAGGAGCATGAAAGGAAATAAAGGCATTCACCGGCACGATATAAGCGACGAGGCGTGGGAACGGATAAAAGAACTGCTGCCCGGACAGGCAGGGAAGCACGGGGGAGTGGCGAAAGACAACCGCTTGTTTATTAACGCGGTAGCGTGGCAGACGCGCACGGGCGCTCCGTGGAGGGATATACCGCCAGAATTCGGAAATTGGAACAGCATACACAAGCGGTTTTGCCGCTGGCGGGACAAGGGAATATGGAGAATGCTGGCGGAC
>NZ_BBPW01000010.1:0-15416 GCF_001028545.1 Treponema endosymbiont of Eucomonympha sp.
TCTCCTTTTTTTAAAATAAATTTTGCTTTACATTCGGGGCAATAATAATCTGTACCAGACAAATGCTAAATGTCTTATCAAAGAAAAATATGTGAAAATGAGAAAAAAATGGAATTATTAAATAGATTTGCAGAAGATAATAATGGTAAGATTATTCACATTAGTAAAGCTTTGTCAGGTACAGATTATTATTGCCCCGAATGTAAAGAAAAATTTATTTTAAAAAAAGGAGATATTAGGCAACATCATTTTGCACATAATCATGCGTCTGCCAACTGTTCTGGAGAAGGTTATTTACATAAGACTTTTAAGAAAATGCTGTTTGAAAAAATTAGAAATTGTATTAATGAAAAACGGCCTATGAATATAATATGGAAATGCAATTTTTGTCATACTATACTTCCTGTGAATTTATTAACAAAAAATTGTGACGTAAAAGATGAATATGACATGAAAGTATGTAAGCCAGATATTGCGTTACTTAATAATAAAGGTGACGTTGACGTGGTTTTTGAAATTATTGTTACTCATAAACCAGAAGATAATGTGCTAAATTACTACAAAGAAAAAAGTATAATTCTTATTCAAATTGAATTGAATTCAGAAAATGATTTGGAAAATATTGATGAAACATTAGAAAAACATTCTATTATAAAATTTCCACCAGATTTATCAAATTTTTGTATTAATCCAAATTGTATAAGCAGAAGAAACAATTACCGCATAAGGAGACGAGGAAAATCTAGGAGGTTCTAATGCAGTATATGTTAAATAGAAAAAATGTAAGCATGGGCGCTTCACATAACATCCGGTTTACGCTTCGCTTCTCTGCCCATAAAAAAACAGTCGCCGCTGACAGTTGTAAAACTGCGAGCGATTTCTGTGTCTGCCGTTAAAAACACCATAACCTTTTCACGTTAGGCGAAATTTAGGCACAATTTTTCATAAAAAACACGCCTAACCGGCCGTTGTCAAGTGAAATCAAAGAAACTAAAATGTAAACATATATGAGAGGGAAAGTATAATGAGTTCATTGTTTGCTAAAAAATATGCTATTAATGAAGAATTCGACAATAATGCGGATATTGTAATATCTCATGGTGATGTTATTGAAAAGCTTAAAACATTGCCGTCAGGTGCTTTTAAACTCATTATTTCTTCACCGCCATATAATCTTGGTAAGGAATATGAAAAAGAAACGAATTTAGATGATTATTTACAATGGCAATCCAAGGTAATAACGGAAATGTATCGTATTTGTCATAACAGTGGAAGTATCGTATGGCAAGTAGGAAATTATGTAAATAATGGCGAAGTGTTCCCGCTTGATATATATTTTTACCCGCTGTTTAAAAAATATGGATTAAAATTACGCAATCGGATTATCTGGCATTTTGGACACGGGTTACACGCATCAAAAAGGTTTTCTGGCAGATATGAAACTCTTTTATGGTTTTCAAAATCAGATGACTATACATTTAATTTAGACCCAGTACGTGTTCCTTCAAAATACCCCGGAAAGTGTCACTACAAAGGTGAAAAAATTGGACAACCAAGTGGAAACCCGCTTGGAAAAAATCCATCGGATTATTGGGAAATAATCGCTAAGGAATGGGAAAATGGCGTTATTGATATACCTAATGTAAAATCAAATCATCCAGAAAAAACAGAACACCCGTGTTCTTTTCCGGTTGAACTTGTTGAACGTTGCGTGCTGGCATTAACTAATGAAAACGATTGGGTGTTAGACCCTTTCGGTGGCGTTGGTTCGTCATTAATCGCGGCAATAAAACAACATAGAAAAGGGATGATAGTTGACAAAGAAGAAAAATATCTTGAAACAACTCGACAAAGAATTGAGAAATATGAAAATGGAGAATTGAAAATGCGCAGTATCGGTACGCAAATATTTGAACCGACTGGACACGAAAAAATCTCACAGGTTCCGTTAGAATGGATTGGTCGTAAAGAGGGGGCTAATAATGAAAGTTGTTGCGAAATTCGATTTTAATAGCGGTGTACAATTTATCAATGAGCACTACCCAGATGAGTTGAAAGAAATTATGTCTGTAATCAGTCGCGTCGATGCTTCACGGTGCAAAAATAAGGAAAGTGAAGAAAAAACAATGGTTGGTAAAACACTGTACTCACCAAAAGAATTGAATACAGCATTTAAAGATATTTTCGGGCCTTTAGGCTGGGAACATAGAAAAGTGGAATGTGCGTATGATTATGGGGAATACCTTCCTGGCTATATTCCACCGTCACCAACATCTCAAGCACCTTTTCGGGATATGGATTTTTTGAAAGCACCTAAAAAACTTGGAATTGAAGTTCAATTCGGAAAGTATGCCTTTATGGTATATAATGTGTGTGCTAAAATGACTATTTTCAGAAATTTGGGCATTATTGATGCGGGAATTGAAATAGTTCCTGTAAAACATTTTGCGGACGAAATGAGTACAGGTGTTTCTTATTTTGAACAGTTCGTATGGGATTTGGAAAAACGCGGGGTTTCAAATATTGATACTCTTGTTTTAATTTTGGGCATTGATGCATAAAATTATTGTGGAGGTGCCTAAACTTCGTATAACAAACGGTTTGCGCTGCGCCGCAGTAGCGGCTTGGCTTCCGCTCCCTGCCGGTCGCTACAGCACATTTTTCGGCGGGCGAAGCTGACGCTTCGCTCATATCCGCCGGAAAACGTCGCAAACCTAGAACGTTAGGCGAAATTCTTTTTTGCCCAAATTTTGGAAAAAAGTATTGACAAAAGGAAATAAAAAACTGAACATAGTAAGAGCGCCGCCATCCGTGGCGGCGCAAAGAATAAAAAATTCTGTAAAAATTGCAGAATTTTAACTAGGTCTATCATTCTATGACATATCAACTGTTGTAGAATATAGTAAATACGTTTTAGGAGACCAAAAATGGCAGACAAGATTTTTCATTATGAGGTGACAAAAGGCTACGCCAAGGCGGCAGAAGGCTTGCGATTTGATGCGGTAGCTAAAGGGGGCGCTTCGCACCCTAACGATGCGGAAATGTCAGAAGGACTTTCTGAGGCGCTTGGTATTACACCGAATGAAGCAAACGGTTATCGGAGTCATCTTAAATGGGAGGAAATATAATATTTCCGGCTAATACGCAAGCGCGATTTCTATGCACTTGCGTATTATTAAATCTATTGGAAAAAAGGCACACTATGGAAACAATGATTGAGCATGAGCGTAATTACTCTAGGGAAGCGATTGTGGACCTTTTTAATAAAGGTTTAACAACCGCTGAAATCGCCAGAATAGTTAAATTATCATTCGCACAGATTGAGCTTATACTGGAAATGGAAAATTTTAATAAAAGAATGGCAATAATGGAAAAGTGTCTACAAGTAAAATTGGGCATGGGTATTACAGAAATTTCAACCTTATTAAATAAAGACATTGTTTTAATGCCGGTGGAGCATGAAAACAACAAGAATAAATCTTGTTTCACATTTTCTAATGAAAATTTAGGATTACGTCTTCATTTCACATTAGATACGAAAAAAGTACAGGCTATTACGTTTGAGATGCCATTTTCTTTAGCCGTTGATGGAATAAAAATAGGTATGAAAAAAAATGAAGTAAAAAAAATTAGGGGTAAACCGGAAAGCACCGATTCTCTTGAAGAATTAGGTATAAAATATTGGTTTTACGATAACGGAACTATTTTATATGAATTTGAAAAAGACGGCAAATTATCGTCAATACTAAAGGGAGAGAAGAAAAATGGAGATGAAAATGACAAAGATTGAAGAACTAAAAAAACAACAAGCAGAAATTGCTCAACAAATCAATGCCATACCGCCAACCGCAGAAGGAAACTATTCTGTAATTGACGGCATTATTGATATTGAAAAATATGTAAACGCAAAACCAAAAATGCTTTGGATATTAAAAGAAGCAAACTATGGGGGTGAAAACCATGAACATGGTAACTTGCTCGCCTACTATCGCACGGCAACAGAGGCGGAAATTAAAAAATCTCCCACAACAAAACGGGTAATGTTGGTTTCTCAACGCATACTTTCCAATTTAGCACCTCTTGACGCATTTCAGAGCATAGCTTATATCAATATCAAAAAGATTCCCGGTGGTTCAGAAGCAAACAACGACGAAATACAAAATGCCTATAATAATCACAAAGATTTGCTTTTGGAGCAAATTGAAGCATACAAACCGAATATTATAATAGGCGGTAGTACGCTTCATTATTTTGCAAAGGATTTACCCTTTCGAGAACTGCAACCAATGCCGATGGCCAATATGAGTGGGTATAATTACTTTTGTGGTAAAGATAGACTGTATATCAGTGCTTATCACCCAGCATATTGGCAAGGCGGAATGACAGATGAAATGTATAGAGACAGTATTTATGCGGCTTTTTCTGATTGGAAATCCCGTAAAGAATAACGAACATTTATAATACGCCTTGTTTTTTGCAGTGTTCTATCAAAGCCCTGTAGAACACCCCTAAAGTCTCATAGAGTTCTACCAAAGTTCCGTAGAAATCTATGAATGTCTTGTAGAACACTACCAAAATATGGTATAATACTATAAAGGTTCTGTAGAACACTACAAAGGTTTCGTAGAACTCTACCAAAGCCTTGTAGAATGTCAAAAAAGGGGCGGATTTTTCAAATTTCCCCCCAAAAGGAGCGTAAATTATGGCTGGAGACTTCATTCCCCATCAGGATGGGGCGTTTTTGGAATGGGCAAAGACCCTAACGACCTATGTGACGGCGCATTTGACCAATTTTAACATTCAGGAAACGGCTTTAACCCCTATTGAGGCACTTTTAACCGCCTATCAGACGGCATACACCCAAGCCGAAGACCCAAATCGGGGAAAAGTGGACGTTTTGGCAAAAAATGAGGCACGGGACGCGCTCAAAGCGGCATTGCGGACGAAATGAGTACAGGTGTTTCTTATTTTGAACAGTTCGCATGGGATTTGGAAAAACGCGGGGTTTCAAATATTGATACTCCTGTTTTAATTTTGGGCATTGATGCATAAAATTATTGTGAAGGTATCTAAACTTCACATAACATGCGGTTTACGCTTCGCTTCTCTGCCTACAAAAACAATCGCCGCTGACAGTTGTAAAACTGCCGAGCGATTCCCCGAAAGGCGACGGCGCAGGCTGTATGCTGGCTAACAGGCGAACGCCGGTAAAAAAGAGACTCTCGTCTGTGCGCCGGAATATGGGCAAGCGCTTTCTGCGCCTGCCGAGCGGGTTTTGCGGGCGGTTTCCGCGCGTGATTCGGGACTATGAGGTCGGGAGTTTGAAATTATAATAGCATTTACCTTGCTTGCGGTGCTGTTTGCGATAGTCAGCTCTTTTTTATCCTCGCCTAAAGGCAAAGGGTGGCTGGGAGAACGAAGAGTTCGCAGAATTATAGGAAAGACGGTTCCCAATAAGCAATATGTGCTGAATAACTATATGCTTAGCTATGAAGGAAAAACCAGTCAGATTGACCATATTTATATCAGCGAACGCGGGGTTTTCGTTATTGAAACCAAGAATTACTCAGGCCGGATTTACGGCAGAGACAAGCAGCCGGAATGGACACAGGCGCTCGCCTACGGAAAAATAAAAAACAAGCTCTATAACCCGGTGAGACAAAATGCGACACACGCATATCGCGTAAGCAAACTGCTCGGCGGCGTAACGACTCACTCTATCGTGGTGTTTGTTCAAAACAATATACAATACATTGATAGTCCGACTGTCGTCGGTCTCAGCGGATTACAGGCGACATTAACATACGGAAAAGAAAATCAGCCGGAGCTGACAGTGGAAGAGGCAGAAAAAATTTTCAACAAACTTTCCGATAGCCGAAGCGCCCTTTCCGTGAAGCGTCATGTTAAAAACATACGTCAGATGCAGCATGATTTAGAGAACGGTATTTGCCCTCGCTGCGGCAAGGCTCTGGTAAAACGCACAGGAAAATATAGCGACTTTATGGGCTGTTCCGATTATCCTAACTGCGGGTTCACAAAAAGACTATAACTATCGTCTAAACAGGCAGAGGGTAACGGGGTTTTCGTTGCAAACAGAGGGGCTTTGCCGCACTTTGCCTTGCCCCTATGCCGAATTTGTCAGTTTCTTCTTGCCCCACAGCGCAAGCAGGGTTTCCGGCTCGGCGGAGAACAGCGCGGCGATAAGCGCGGCGGTTTCCGCAAAGACCGTCCGAAGCGTTTCGCGCTCGGCGGGCAAAAAATCGGACAATACGTGGCGCAGCACGTCGGCGCCTTCGGGTCTCCCTATTCCGAAGCGGAGCCGCCAGAAATCGCGGGTTCCGCAGACCGCCGCCACGCTGCGAAGCCCGTTGTGCCCGCCGAGCCCCCCGCCGAACTTCAGGCTGACTGTTCCCAGCGGAAGCTCAAGCTCGTCCTGCACGACGAGCGTTTCTGCGGGCGGAATCCGGTAAAACCGCATAAACGCTCCCGCGCTTTCCCCCGACAGGTTCATATAGGTTTCCGGTTTCAGAAACCAGAGCCTGCCGCCCGTGTTTTCGGGGCTTTTACCGGAAGCGGGCGCGGGCAAAGCGGCGCGTTCCAGCGCGGCGCACTGTCCGCGGAATTTGCGTTTCCACTCCAGAAGCCCCGCGAACGGAAGCGTCTCGGCAAACTGCCGCGCCGCGTTGTGGCGGTTTGCGGCGTATTCCGCGCCGGGATTTCCTAAGAAAACAATCAGGGAAATCATCGCGCCGAGTATAGCGGGAACGGATATTTCCGCGCAAGCCGCAACAAAACCGGCGGAGCCGTGTCTAACTGGTTGGAGAAACAATGACAAAACGGTACACCGCCGGAGAAGAGATTTTCAACGCGATTACCCACGGAATCGGCGCGGCGCTTTCGATTTCGGCGCTGGTTATCTTAATTGCGCGCGCGCTCAGCGCGAGCCCGCCGGACGGAAAGCACTTTTATGTTATCGGATTCGCAATGTTCGGCATTTCGCTGTTCATTCTGTATCTTATGTCTACGCTGTATCATGCGCTGACGCCCCTCGGCGCAAAAAAACTGTTCGCCGTGTTCGACCATTCGTCCATATATCTTTTGATAGCGGGCACGTATACGCCGTTCTGCCTGACGGCGCTCCGCGGCGGATACGGCTGGACGCTGTTCGGCGTCATCTGGGGAATCGCCGCCGCTGGCATTGCGGTCTACGCCGTATTCGGCAGCCGGATACGGGCGCTGTCGGTTATCACCTACCTCATAATGAGCTGGTTTATCGTCTTTCCGGCGAAGCGGCTGTATCACACGCTTCCCCGCGTCAGTCTGGTGCTTTTGTTCGCGGGCGGAGGGGCGTATTCCGTCGGCTGCGTTTTTTACGCGCTCAAGAAAAAATGGCTGCACTCCGTGTGGCACCTGTTCGTGCTCGTCGGCAGCGCGTGCCATTTTTTTTCGGTGTACTTTTCGGTGCAATAGCGGCATACGCCCGCTTGCATATCTATGCGGTTCCGTGTATGCTTACCTTGCGCTGACAAAGAAGTCTCCTGCCCGTCATGGGCCGGGGACTTTTTTTATCGGCTGAGCATAATTTTGACGGAAGGAGCACAGCGTGGCGAACGCGATAGTGGAGCAGGCGGAGATACTGGAAGAACGCAAGGCGTCTATCGGCTACGGAAAAGAAGGCGGCGGAATCCGCTGCGACCAAAACAGCGTGTCGGGGTCGGTGAGCCAGCGCGCCTGCGTGTATTGCGGGGCGCGGGTGGTGCTCAACCCCATTACCGACGCGTTTCATATCGTGCACGGACCTATCGGTTGCGCGTCGTATACGTGGGACATACGCGGCAGCCTTTCGAGCGGCAGCAGCCTGTCCCGGAACAGTTTTTCCACCGACTTGCGGGAAGAGGACGTGGTATTCGGCGGCGCGGATAAGCTGGCGAGGGCTATCGACGAAGCCGTCGCAAAGCACCGCCCCAAATTGCTCTTTGTGTATGCCACCTGCATAGTCGGCGTTATCGGGGACGACGTGGAAGCGGTGTGCCGAGACGCGGAAAAACGGCACGGCGTCCGCGCTATTCCGGTGAAGTCGCCGGGTTTTTCAGGCAACAAATCATTCGGCTATCGTATGGCGTGCGACGCGCTTATGGAGCTTATCAGCCGCCAAGCGGACCTTGACCCCGATTCCCGGCGCGGCGTGAACATTCTGGGGGACTTCAACCTTGCGGGCGAAATGTGGATTATCGCCAATTATCTGAAGGAAATCGGCATTCCCGTCATATCCACTATCACCGGAGACGCCTCGTATGAGAGCCTGCTCAAAGCGCCCGCCGCACGGCTCAACCTGGTGCAGTGCGCGGGTTCCATGACGTATCTCGCCAAGCGCATGGAAGAGGAAATGGGCGTGCCGTACATAAAGGTGAGTTTTTTCGGCACGGAGGATACGTCGGCATCGCTGCTGAGGATAGCGGAAGCGCTCGGTGACGAAGCGGCGCTCAAAAAGGCAAAGGCGTTTACCTGTCGGCGGGAGGCGGAGATCGCGCCGTTTGCGGAGCGGTACCGGAAGTGCCTCGCGGGGAAGAAAGCCGCTATCTACGTGGGCGGCGGCTTTAAGGCGATTTCGCTGATACGGCAGTTTGCCGCAATGGGCGTGGAAACAGTCGTCGTCGGTACGCAGACCGGGCAGCCGGAAGACTACGAAATCATCGGGAGCCTCGTCGGCGAAAACGCGGTAGTGCTGGACGACGCGAATCCGGCGGAACTGGAAGCCTTTATGAAGGAAAAAGGCGCGGACATTCTGGTCGGCGGCGTAAAAGAGCGCCCGCTGGCGTACAAGCTGGGAATCGCGTTTTGCGACCACAACCATGAGCGCAAGCACGCGCTCGCCGGTTATGAGGGCGTCGTCAACTTTACGCGCGAAATCCACCTTTCGATGAACAGTCCGGTGTGGGACTATCTATGAAGAGAAACCCAAAAAACATAGCCCGGAATCCGGCGCTCGTGCCGCTCAACGTAAACCCCTGCAAAATGTGTATGCCAATGGGCAGCGTCAGCGCCTTGTGCGGCATTAAAGGGTGCATGAACATTTTGCACGGCTCGCAGGGCTGCGCGACATATATCCGGCGGCATATGGCGACGCACTACAACGAGCCGGTCGATATCGCCTCGTCGTCGCTCACCGAAGAAGGCACCGTGTTCGGCGGCGAGAAGAACCTCGTGAAGGGTCTGGACAACTTAATTACGCTTTACAACCCCGAAATCATCGGCGTGTCCGCTACGTGCCTTGCCGAAACTATCGGCGAGGACGTACCGCGCATGATTCAGAACTATCTGTCCGCCCGCCCCGAGGTGAAGACGAAAATCGTCTCGGTGTCGTCGGCGGGGTACGCGGGGACGCAGTACGAAGGCTTTTTCCGCGCGCTTCGCGCCGTCGTGGAGCAGGTGGATATGAACCCGCGCCCGAACAGCAAGGTGAACGTCATTACGGGCATGATTTCGCCCGCCGACACGCGCTTTTTGAAGGCGCTGCTCGCGGAAATGGGCGTCGACGCGGTGCTGCTGCCGGACATTTCGGAAAACCTCGACGGCGGGCACGAAGCGGCATACAAGCGGCTTTCGGAATCCGGCACGGCGCTGGAAGATATTGCGCGTATGGCTGGGGCAAAGCTTAGCATAGAGGTGGCTTCGTTCGTCAGCGAGGAGTATTCGCCCGGTCGCTATCTCGAACGGGAATTCGGCGTTCCCCTCGCGCGGACTCCGCTTCCCGTCGGGCTGCGGGATACCGACGTCTTTATCGGACTGCTCGAAAAGGCGGGCGGGAAGCGCACGGCGGCTCTGCAAAAACAGCGGGCACGGTTCTTGGACGCTATGGTGGACTCTCACAAACACAATGCGCGTCTCCGGGCGGCTGTGTTCGGCGAGCCGGATTTTGTGTACGGCGTGTGCCGTCTGCTTGCGGAAAACGGCGCGTTTCCGGCGGTCGCCGCGACGGGGACAGTCTGCAAAAGCCTCGCCGCCGCGCTCGAAGCGGATATCGACGCGGCGAAGCGCTTCCATTTAGAAGAAAAGGCGGTCGTTATGGACGACTGCGATTTTGACGCGGTCGAGCGCTGCGCCCGCAATATGAACGTCAACGTGCTTGTCGGCAATTCCGACGGCAGGCGAATCGAGGAGAAGCTGCATATCCCGCTGATACGCGCCGCATTCCCCATTCACGACCATATCGGCGGTCAGCGCGTCCGCACGCTGGGCTATGAAGGCGCGCTTACGCTGCTCGACCGAATCACCAACGCGCTTTTGAGTCAGACCGAGCATACGTTTCGGCAGGAACTGTACGACAAGTATTATACGAGCGAGAAGAGGGAGGAACACGATATGGGCACAGAATCAGTGCAGGGCAAAACGGCGGAAGAAACGCCGGTCCTATTCGCGGTTTCGTCAAAGGGCGGGGTGCTGGTCGACCAGCATTTCGGGCACGCGACGGACTTTTATATCTACGAGCACCGCGGCGGCGAGGCGCGCTTCAAGGAGCGGCGGAGCGTATCGCAGTACTGCGGTCCGGACGACTGCGACGGCAAAGCCAGCAAACTAGATGCCACGGTAGCAGTGATTCGGGACTGCGCCTGCGTCATAACCATGCGCATAGGCGACGCGCCGATGAGCGCGCTCCACAAGCGCGGAATCAAGACCTTCACCACGTACAACCGCATTGAAGACGCGGTGAAGGAAGCGGCGGAATTGCTTGCCTCCTCGAAAGAGACGGCGGCTTTTTCGAGGTATTAGCTATTCGCAAAGAGCGCTTTGCGGATAGGACTTTACGGTTAGGGCTTCGGGGAAAACGCGGTGTCGGTTTTCGCGGGAGCCTGCCGGTAATGCCCTGCTAATACGGTGCCTTGTCAGCGCGGCGTCGGCGGGCGGAATAGTGCAAGCAAATCAAGGAAACCCCGGAGCGGAAGCCTCCCGGGTTTCCCGAATATAGAGGAGACGAAAATGGTTAGCCCAAAGTATCACGTGTTTGTCTGCGCGGGGACGAAGCTCTCCGGCGACAAGAAGGGACTGTGCCACTCCCGCGGGAGTGAGGATTTGGTGCGCGCGTTTATGACGGAAATCGACGAGCGCGAGCTGTCGGGCGAGGTGCTGGTCTCCGCCACGAGCTGCTTCGGCATTTGCGACAAGGGTCCGATTGCGGTGGTATACCCCGACGGGGTCTGGTACGGCGGTCTCGACGCGGAAAAGGTGGCGGTTATCGCGGAGGAACACCTTGAAGGCGGGACTCCGGTGAAGTCCCTGCTGATTTAGGGGCGCCGCGCGTGCCGATGCCGCATAAGCCGTGCGGCGCAGGCATTCGGCGTCGGCTGAAACCGTCATGATTCAAATCACTGACCGCCTGCTCTCGCTGCCGGATATGAGCCGCTGCGCGGGGGCGGATTTGCGGCGGCTCTACCGGTTGCTCCTCGAAACCGGCGTCGCAAAGGTCGAGGTGAGCGCCGCGGTGCGGGAAAAGCTGGGCGGCGCGGTAGTCCCCGAGCGGACAGCGCTGCGCCTTTCGGAGGGCGAAATCGCGGACGGCGGCGCGCGCATAGCCGAGCTGCGCTTCGATTCGGCGGCGGAGTTCCCGTCCGGCGCACGCTTCCCCGCCGGGGAGCCGTGTCGAATCACGGGTCTCGACGATTTGCTGCTGTACGATTATCCGCAGGTATTCGGGCGGCTCCGGTGCTATGCGGGCGCGGTCGAGTTCTGCCCCGGGGACCGGCGCGGCTTTGCGACCGCGCTCGCGCTGGAATGGCTTGAGCGGGGCGGGGAGCGGCTTGCCGTGAGCTTCCTCGGCGCAGGCGGCTTCGCGCCGCTGGAGGAAGTGCTCGTGGGCCGGCACGTTACGGCGGGCGCTCGTCGGGGCGCGCCTGAGGGGAGCGCGTCGTTCGCCGTACTGCGGGAGCTGAAGCGCGCGTATGAGGAGGCGACGGGCGAGGCGGTGCCGCCGCACAAGCCGGTGGTGGGGGACAGAATCTTTTGGGTGGAGTCCGGCATACACGTTGACGGCATTCTGAAGAACCCCGCCAACTACGAGCCGTTCCTGCCGGAACTGCTCGGCATGACGCACACGGTAACGCTCGGCACGCATTCGGGGCGGGGCTCCATTCGGCACGCGCTCCGCGAGCGGGGGCTGGAAGCGGACGAAGGCGCGGTCGGCGCGCTGCTGCGGCAGGTGCAGGACGCCTCGGCGCGGCTGGGGCGGGGGCTTACGGACGCGGAGTTCGATATGCTGCGCGCGGGCAGCCCATAGGTGAAGCAGAGAGGCAGGACGCACAAGAGCGGGGCGAAACCCCCGCTCTTTTTTTATGCCCGAACGCGGTGCGGGCAGGTGTCTTATGCCCGCCCGTGCAGGTACCTCATGCCCGCCCAACACAGAGACGCTGTGCCGCTCTAAACAGAGGCTCTGTGCTACCCTAGACAGAGGCTCTGTCCTGCCCTAGGTAGAGGCACTGTTCTACTCTAAAACAGAGTCGCCCGTGCGCCCCGCCTCTTTTACTGACCGCTGCCTATGCGCCGAACTGCGCCCGGAGCGCCGCGATTTCGTCGCGTATAGCCGCCGCCTGCTCGTATTCCAGCCGGTCGGCGTGCTCCGTCATTTCCCGCTCAAGCGCCTTCACCAGCTTCCGCCGCTGCGTCGGCACGAAGAGGTTCAGCCCCTGCCGCAGCGCCGCCGTCTCGACCTCCGCCGCCTCGCGCTTCTCGGCGGCTGTCCGCACCAGCATAGCCTCGATAGCCTTAGACACCGTCGTCGGCGTAATGCCGTGTTCCGCGTTGTACGCCTCCTGCACCCCGCGTCGCCGCCGCGTCTCGGCTATCGCCTCGGTCATCGCGGGGCTTTCGCGGTCGGCGTACATGACCACCTGCCCCGCGCTGTTCCGCGCCGCGCGCCCGATTATCTGGACGAGGCTCGTTACCGAGCGCAGAAAGCCGATTTTGTCCGCGTCGAGTATCGCTATGAACGACACCTCCGGCAGGTCGATTCCCTCGCGGAGCAGGTTTATGCCGATAAGCACATCGAACTCTCCCTCCCGCAAGCCCTTCAGGATTTCGACGCGCTCTATCGTCTCCACCTCAGAGTGAATGTAGCGCACCTTCAGTCCAAGCCCGCTCAGGTAGTCCGTCAGGTCTTCCGCCATTTTCTTGGTCAGCGTCAGAAGCAGGCAGCGCTCGTGCCGCGCGATTCGCGCCTGCACCTCGCGGAAAATGTCCTGCATCTGCCCCTCTGAGGGGCGCACGTCTATGAGCGGGTCGAGCAGCCCCGTGGGGCGGATAAGCTGCTCCACCACCTGCGCGCTCTGCGCGATTTCCTGCGCGCGCGGAGTCGCCGACACATAAATCGCCTGATTCAGCTTCGCCTCGAACTCGGCGAACTTGAGCGGGCGGTTGTCGAGCGCGCAGGGCAGGCGGAAACCGAAATCGACGAGGTTCTGCTTGCGCGAGCGGTCGCCCTCGTACATTGCGCCTATCTGCGACACCGTTACGTGCGCCTCGTCGATGAAGCACAGAAAGTCGTCGGGGAAATAGTGCAGCAGCGTCGCGGGCGGCTCCCCGACGGCGCGCCCCGCAATCGGCGCGGAATAGTTCTCTATGCCCGGACAGTAGCCCATTTCCTGCATCATCTCTATGTCGTAGGTGGTGCGCGTCTTGAGCCGCTCGGCTTCGAGCAGCTTGCCCTCCGCCTGAAAGCGGGCGAGCTGCCCCTCAAGCTCCGCGCGGATTTTCTCCGTCGCAAGGCGGAGCATTTCCTGCGGCACGACGAAGTGCTTCGCGGGATAAATCACCGTCTCGTCCAGCTCCTCGATGATTTCGCCCGACAAGACGTTGAAGCGGCGGACGCGCGACACTGTGTCCCAGTCGAGCTCTATGCGGTACGCCTCGTCGGTCTCCATATACGAGGGGTAAACCTCCAGCACGTCGCCGCGGACGCGGAAGTTGCCGCGCTCCAGCACCGCGTCGTTCCGGCTGTACTGAAGCGCGACGAGCTGTTTGCCGAGTGACCCGAAGTCGAGCCGCTGCCCCTTCTCGGCGTGAACGCGCATTCCCTTGTACAGGTCGGGCATGCCCAAGCCGTAAATGCACGACACCGTCGCCACGACGACGACGTCGCGCCGCTCCATAAGCCCGTAGGTGGCGGCGAGGCGCATGCGGTCGATTTCGTCGTTGATAGAGGCGTCCTTTTCAATATACAGGTCGCGGGCGGGCACGTAGGCTTCCGGCTGGTAGTAGTCGTAGTACGACACGAAGTATTCGACGGCGTTGTCAGGGAAAAAGCCCTTGAACTCGCGGTAGAGCTGCGCGGCGAGCGTCTTGTTGTGGCTGACGACGAGTGTGGGGCGCTGCGCCTGCTCTATGATTTTCGCCATAGTGAAGGTTTTGCCCGAGCCGGTAACGCCTTTCAGCGTCTGGTAGCGGTCGCCGCGCCGCAAACCCGAAACGAGCTTCGCTATCGCCTGCGGCTGGTCGCCGGCGGGCTCGTAGAGGGACACGACTTTGAAGGGTCTCATGCGGCAAGTATAGTGCGCAAGCCGTGTTCGGCAAAGCCGGACACGGCTTGCGACCGAGTTTCTTGAGGAAACTCGGCAGATAGGCATAGCGTACAGGCAAGCACCGACTGGGGCTACCGAAATGGAGAGAAAGGGAGCGGGCAAAGCCCGTTCCCTTTCTCGATTCCTTTGTCCCGTCGGCGGCAAAACCGCTTATGCATGCTGTTCCCCGGTTCCCGAATTCTGGCGGCGTGTCTCTCCGCGGAGCGCCCGTGCGCGTCTGCCACGCTGATAAACAAACGGTTGTCTTTCGCCGCTCTCCCGTGCTTCCCTGCCCGGGCAGCAGTTTTTTATCCGCTCCCGCGCCTCGCCGCTTATATCGTGCCGGTGAATGCCTTCATTTCTTTTCATGCCTCCCGTTTTACCTCTATCCTCCTCTTTAGTCCACACTATCTGAGGTAGAACCTCTGTTCTGCCTGCCGCCCTTCGGCAAGCCTTCTTGATAAATACGGTAGAAGGCTTACCCGTATTGCGGTTTTATGTCGCCCCTCGGTGAATCGCTCGATAGGCAACGAGACAGAAACCGTCAGCATATCGCTCGGCAGGCACAGTAGGTGCTTACCCGTAGTATGGCATAGAGGCTTTCACTCCTCGACGGGATTTACTCGGTAGCCTCGTGTGTGGAAAGTTCCGGCAGGCTTTCTCGGTAGGCGTAGAAGCGCATAGCGCCGCAAACCGTATGCTAGGCGCCGTTTGTCCGTACCCCATGATTTCTTTGCCCGTTCTTATACTTTCTGCACCAATACCCGTGCAAAATGTTTTTTACCATTTATATATGGATAATATTCCTTGTCTTCAATAAGTTTATATTCCTTTTCCAATAAGCCGTTTAATATTGGGCGGGCGGATACG
>NZ_BBPW01000011.1:0-26348 GCF_001028545.1 Treponema endosymbiont of Eucomonympha sp.
CTCCCTGGGCAACACCGAATGGGCGCAGAGAAATTCCGCGTCCTCCCTGGTGTAAATATCGTTGGTTATTACACAGATACGGTAATCCTTCGCCAGACGGCGGGTCAGGGCTTCTACCAAAGCGGTCTTGCCGGAACCTACTGGGCCGGCGACGCCGATTTTTGTATACCTCATATCATTATCATACCTCAGCTCATAAATAAACGGCTGTACAGAGTCTCGTGCTCCATGCACCGCAGGTCAAAGCCCGGACAGGTTCGATAGAGATCATCCGCCGTCAGGGATTCCGTTGCTTCCAGCAGGCACCCCATGCAGCCAAAGAGGCCGGTGAGGAGGCGTTGTCCCGCAGTCTGGCTTAAAGGGATAGTCTTGACACAGCAGGTTACCATGGCTGAAGACTGGGCGTAGAGGAATGCGCGCAGAGACCTTGCTTTAGGAATATTCAGGGCGCCGCAGCAGACGCCGTAAGCCGCAGCGTGGGAGGGGAAAGCACCGGTCTTTGCAAGGACGCTTGAGTATTCCGCGAGAAAAGGAACGGTCCCGGAAGAATCGCTACCCGCCTCTGGCAGCAAGGCTGTTACGGTTTTGATAAACCGTGAGCCGAGCTTATGCGCAGCGTCCCGAATTTCCGACGGAGCTTTCGATGCTCGTACCAGGACTTCCAGATTTATCAAGCCGGGAATATCCCGGATAATACCGCAATCCCACGCAAGGGCTGCGCATAGTAAATCGCCGTATAAAAAGCTCTGTTCAAGATTTGCCCGAAGGTATTGGGCTGCACTTGGGGCGTCATGAACCAGTCTTTTCTGGATATAAGTTTCCACTCCATAGGAGTGGGCAAATGCGCCGATAGGAAAGAGGGCATCGTTCATCTGGAGCAGCAAAAACCACCTTGCCCCTTCGGACGAAGAGTTACTGTTCATGACAATGGTAGTACTGCTCGTGGTCGTAATTGTGTGTATGCCCGACGGCAGCGGAGATTGCCCGGGAAAAATTCAGCTTACGTTGCCCCCTCTCCACGGTAACCCCGTGTAATTTTTTCAACAGAGTTTCTACGGGCATATCGTAGGGGGTGATAAACTCTCCGTCGGTCTCGCCGCGGAAAAGCGGGACGTGTTTATTGCCTATTTCCCAGCAGACCTTTTCCGCCATACCTCTATGGTTTGGATCGATCCGTATTACCAGAACTTCGCAAGGGGGAATATCTACGGCGAAAACACGGTCATCATCCGTAGCCAGTACGTCGTCCTGCGCCAGTGGACGAACCAAAGCTTCGTCCCCAAGGCGTATAGCTATATCTACGCCTCCCTGACTGGTCTTGCGGTGAACCCGTTTACTAATCTCATGCCATTCAACGGTAACGTAATCAACAGTCTTGCCGGAAAAATCCGTAAGCGTCCCTAAAAGTTTTTCGCAAAGCACCGTTTTATCGTCCGCCACGGCGATTCCTCAGAACAAACTGTAAAGCTGCGTCAGCGGCAGTTTTTTGGCGGGATCGCAACGCAGTAATGCTCCGTCCGCCCTAACCTCATAGGTTTCGGGATCGACGGTAATCTTCGGCGTAGCATTGTTGTGGCGCATATCCGCCTTGCCAATCTTACGGCAGCCCGAAACAGGCAGCACCAGCCGCTGAAGCCCCAGCCTGTTTTTGATCCCTCCGTCCATAGCAGCACGGGAAACAAAGGTGACGCTGGTGGAATATTTTGCCCGTCCGTGGGCGGCGAACATTGGCCGGTAGAAAACCGGTTCCGTGGTAGGAATCGACGCATTGGGGTCACCCATTTTCGCAAGGGCGATCATGCCGCCTTTGATGACCATAGCGGGCCGTATGCCGAAGAAAGCGGGGTTCCACAAAACAAGGTCGGCTATTTTCCCCTGTTCCACAGAACCCGCGTACTGAGCTATGCCGTGGGTAACGGCGGGGTTAATCGTATACTTGGCAACGTAGCGTTTAGCTCTGAAATTATCGTTTGCCGAACTATCGCCGGGAAGCACTCCCCGTTGCTCCTTCATTTTATGGGCGGTTTGCCACGTGCGGGTTATCACCTCTCCGACCCTCCCCATAGCCTGGGAATCGGAACTCATCATGCTGAAGACCCCCATATCGTGAAGTATGTCTTCCGCAGCAATAGTCTCCGGTCGTATCCGGGAATCCGCAAAGGCCACGTCTTCCTTTATACGCTTATCTAGATGGTGACAAACCATAAGCATATCCAAATGTTCGTCAATGGTGTTCACTGTAAAAGGCATGGTAGGGTTGGTCGAGGAAGGCAGAATGTTGGGAAAAGCAGCAATTTTGATGATGTCCGGCGCATGGCCGCCGCCGGCACCCTCGGTATGGTAGGTGTGTATTACCCTTCCGTCTATGGCAGCAATGGTATCCTCCACAAAGCCCGCCTCGTTCAGGGTGTCGGTGTGTATAGCAGCCTGCACGTCAAAGCGGTCCGCCACTTTGAGGCAGGCGTCTATCACCGCCGGTGTGGAGCCCCAGTCCTCGTGTATTTTGAGCCCCATAGCCCCAGCCAAAATCTGTTCCTCCAGTGGTTTTTCCGCAGAACAGTTGCCCTTGCCAAGGAAGCCGAGGTTCATGGGGTATTCTTCGGCGGCTTCCAGCATACGGGCGAGATTCCAGGGACCGGGAACGCAGGTGGTAGCATTAGTGCCGTCCGCCGGTCCCGTACCGCCGCCTATCATCGTGGTAACCCCGCTTTCCAGGGCGGTGGTTATCTGCTGCGGGGCGATAAAGTGAATGTGGGTATCAATGCCCCCGGCGGTAACGATGAGCCCCTCCCCTGCAAGCGCTTCGGTGGAAGCCCCCACGGTCATACCCTGCGTAACCCCGTCCATAATGTCCGGGTTCCCCGCCTTGCCTATGCCGGCTATCTTCCCGTCTTTAATACCGATGTCGGCTTTGTATATGCCCGTATAATCCAATATAACCGCATTGGTGATAACCATATCCAGGTCACCGTCCGCGCTGGTGGTATTCGCCGACTGTCCCATACCGTCCCGGATAGTCTTGCCGCCGCCGAACTTTATCTCGTCCCCGTAAACCGTATAATCTTTTTCAACTTCAATAATAAGATTCGTATCAGCTAAACGTATCCGGTCCCCCGCGGTGGGACCGAACATCATGGCATAATCCCTGCCGTTTATTTTGTAAGCCATTTTTCCGCCCTCCCTGCCGCAGTCGCAAAGCCTTCGCCTTTAGTGAGATTGTTCAACCCATAGAGTTTCTTCTTTCCCCCGACTTCGACCAAATTCACCGTCTTTGTTTCCCCGGGCTCAAAGCGCACCGCGGTACCCGACGGTATATCCAGCCGCATGCCGAAGGCTAGTTTCCGGTCAAAGGACAGGAAGCGGTTTACCTCAAAAAAATGAAAATGACTGCCCACCTGAATGGGACGGTCGCCTTTATTGCTAACCGGCAGGGAAATAGTTTTTCTGCCTTCGTTTAATAGCAAGTCCCTGTCTTTGGGAATAATTTCTCCGACAGTCATACGGCTCCTCCTTTTTTTAATTTATGGGATTATGTACGGTAACCAGCTTGGTTCCGTCCGGAAAGGTCGCCTCTATCTGAACTTCGTGAATCATATCCGCAACTCCCTCCAGCACGTCCTCCCGCTTGAGCAGCGTCGTGCCCAAGTGCATCAGTTCCGCCACATCTTTCCCGTCCCGGGCAAGCTCCAGAAGCTCAGCGCTGATATATGCCACCGCTTCGGGGTAGTTCAGCTTTAGCCCCCTGTCCTTCCGCTTTCGGGCTAAATCCCCGGCAAGGTGCAGCAGGAGTTTTTCCGTTTCTTTTGAATTTAACTGCATAAACACTCCGTCTTTTTACTGTTTTTTTACCCTAATGGAATCAGAAAGGACCGTCAACCGTATCCTTTGCAGGCGCTAAACGCACCGCGTCTCTATATCGGCTGAACCGCTGTCGCGCCCAGAGCGCTCATGACCCGCATGCAGGCTCGGCATTCGGGGCTGACGGTCACCAGAGATTTGAAATGATAAGGTATCCGGGAATCCAGCAGGTAGCGACGCCGATGATAACAGTTGCCGCCCCGACAAAACCGGCGGCGACTTTAATCTTCTTAAAAGCGCCGGCGAGCCAGTACAGAAACCACAAAAATCCCCAAATCAGCCAGATAACGCCGAAACGGACATCCCCGCCGCAGAAGCTTTGGATAGCGCACGGAACGGTGTTGACCCCGACAAAGAAGCAGTACCACGCCAGTGACCTTCCGTCCAGCGCAAACCAGTCGGTAAAGGCAACATAGAGATAGGTGAATCCAAAAAGCATGCTCGTGCCTATGCCGTAATACGCTGAAATGTCGGCGCCGGAGAACACCGCGCGCGCAAGATTTGCGAGGTTAAGCGCAACATAGAGGCCGCCGGTAAAAAAGTTCATTACGGCTTTAGCTTTTGCGTCGCTTTTCTGAATCGTCGCTATTCCGTTCATGAGGAGCACGCACCCGACATACAATAATCCGATTCCCGTAATTCCCATGCATTTCTCCCCGAAATTAAAACGAGCTATAATTCGCGCCGTATTCGCTCGCGGATTTTCGTGACAGACAGAGGCTGTCTTCTCCGGCTTTATATACTCTCCCGCGGCCGACACAATGCCCACCGCGTCCCCAATACTGCCATAAAACTGCTGACGGTGTCAAACGGTCGGCGGTAATCGAACGCTTGACACCTCTCCGCCTTTGCCCGCAGTGCAGCGCGTCCGGGCATAACAGAGCAGGAATTCCGCCCTGCCCTCTGCATTCGCTTATGGTTCCGTCCGGATGCGTATCGGCAGGCTGATTGCGTTCGGCAAGATTGCCGCACAGCGCCGGGCATAAAACAAGAGCGGGGCGTGTGCCCCGCTCTTGTTCATTCTTTGTTCCTTTCCGGCAGTTTATGATGCCAGCCTCTTCAATGCTGCTATTGCAGGTTATAAGTCAAATGCAAACCACTTAACATTATTTGCATTTACTATAATGTATGTAAATCCTCTATATTCTGATCCTCCGCCGTGGTCTGCGACTTCAATAGTGATTCCAGCTGATTTTAAAGCATTCATCGCATTATTTTGATTGGTTCCTCTTTCACTTCCAAAGAATCCAAAAAGAATCGATGGATATTCTCTATTTTCACGTCGTTCATCACGGATTATATCAACAAATCCCTCGTAATCTTTGGTTTGGCTAGAATAATGCGTTATAGAGAAACCTTCATGTGCCCGAGCATAATGCATATAATCTGCTATAAAGTTGATCTTCGATCCGCTGTTTGTTAAAATGTCTGCATTAGGCGTATGTGTAATGTTTATACTTCCATTGCCTTCCCAACCAACGCCTTTTAATAAACTCGTAGGAAAACGAACCCAACAGTGTATCATTCTTGCTGTTATAAACTTTTCGGGCTTTATCCCAATTCCTTTAAGCCTTTTTTCCCACTTATTCGCGTCTAGTATGTGCCACTCGTAAATGGTAGTAACGCCATTAGGATCTGAGTTATAACCGTCACAGTCCCCATGAATACGAGAACCATCCTTGAAATAGAACACATAATCGCCATCGTTATATTTGGCGTCCCCTGCTTTTCTTTCAGGGGTAGCAGTACCGGCGCCTTCTTTTACCTCATTCTTTGCAAACGGACTATCACATCCAACTAGTGTTATACTGGTGCCGACGGTTGCTGCAACGGCGATAATCGTGGCAACGTTTATGGCTGCCTTTTTGAACTTGGTCATTTTTCTTTTCCTCCGGCAATGCGTTTACTATGCATAAAAGTATACAACACGCTCCGCACCCTGTCAATATTTTTTTTAAACTTTTTTAACCTTTTTTAATAAAAACGCGGCGTCAAGCGACCCGCTCATAAAAACCTCCGGGTCACTCATACGATTTTATGAGCGGCGCATAAAAACCTCCGGGTCACTCATACGATTTTATGAGTGACTCATAAAAACCTCTGAGTGACGCATAAAATCCTATGAGCGACCCGCAAGAGCCTGTGAGCGGCTCAAAAACGCCGCCAAAGGTCGCGTCCGGTTTTGCCTGTACGCCGTGTATCTCTATATAATACAAAGGTTTTTCCGCGATGCCTTGCCTCTGTGCAGAGTTTTTTCAGAAAACTCTGTCGTTCGGCTACTGCCGAACGACTATGCCTTGCCGTTACGCCGTCATAGGAAAAGCGGCAAAGCCGCTTCCCCTATGAGACAAGAAAGGGAACGGGCAAAGCCCGCTCCCTTTCTCTCCATTTCGGCAGTCCCAGTCGGCGCGTGCCTATACGCCGCGAGTATGCCCGCCCCAATTCCCAAGACGCCCGCCGTTACGGCGGCGGTCAAAACCTTCTCGCTGCGTTCATAGTCTGCGCTCCTTATCGCTGCTCTTACGCTGAAAAATATTGCCGCACCTCTTATCCTGCATAATACCACGTTGTTTTACAACGCCCTTCAGCATCACACGTTATCTCTCCGACACGCGAAAATGTTATAAAAGTCATATCAACAGGGTCAACGCCGATTTTAATCGCTCCAGTAAACTGCGTCGTTACGTAAGAAGACGGACCGGCATTAGACATAAAATCGCTTGTAGAAACATCCCACAATAGAGCGGTATATACGCCAAAAACCTGAATCGGCGTAGCGGTTGTTCCATCATAGGAAAACTTACCGACTGTCTTCAATGAAATTAACGCTAGCCCTCCTTTATCTGTCAAATTTAGTTCCGCCTGTACCGTTTTGTAAGACAGACCCTTCCCTTTCGAGGAAAACCAGCCGAGTTTTTCAACCGCTGTTTTGTTTGACAACACTAAAACAATGTTATCAGTAACCGGAACGCTTACTTCGTCGGCAGAAGTTGCTGCAAGCAAATTCTGCGCGGCATTTAAACTGTTATCAAACTTCGCTGTAAAATCAGGAGAAGTCAATTCCGCGATAACAGCACTGTTATTATGGGCATAGTTTACGTCAATAATCTCAGTTCGCGCCGATTCGCCGACGACTACCCGTTCATACGCGGGGTTCACGTCAACGCCCGCAGTTCTTCGAGCTTCATTGGCACAACCAGCAAACAGCAGCGCAACAAACACTATGCATAAAAACTTTTTCATAAAATTCCCCTGTGAGTTTTTTTGTTCTTGCAATAATATAAAACATGCTCCGCACCCTGTCAATATTTTTTTTAATAAAAACGCGGCGTCAAACGACCCGCTCATGCAGCCTTATGCGCCGCCCGCAAGGTCCTGCGAGTTACTCGCAAGGTCCTGCGAGCCGCGCAAAAAATTTTGTGAGCGGCGCATAAGAGCCTGTGAGCCGCGCCAGAAATCCCGCCGCAAGCCTTCTTATCTTTATATAATACAAAGATTTTTCCGCCATATCCTGCCTGTACGCCGTCATAGGGGAAGCGGCAAAACCGCTTCCCCTATGAGACGAGAAAAGGAACGGGCTTTGCCCGCTCCTTTTCTCTCCCTTTCGGCAGTCCCAGTCGGCGAAGCTGCGGCCGCGTGCTACCGAGTTTGCTTTGCAAACTCGCGGGATAAAGGCTGCTGCCGAACGCCAAACGCAGCGCATAATTAGGCAATTATAACGCGCAGGAAGTATACCTTATTACTCCAGAGGTCTGCCTTTTGGAGCAGATTTAACAAACAGCGAGGCAGCGCGCTTCATACGCGAGATTCTGCTGAATGTGTTCATAAAAACACCTTGACAATTTTACTCGACTGCGTTTATCTTTTTGATACAAAAGCTACGAAGGATTATATGTATTTGAAACGTGTGGTTGTCGCGGTACTGCTGACTTTGGGAATAACTGCATTAACAGGGTGCGGACATATATTTGATATTTCTGGGTCGGGCGCAAACAAGGCGAGGGCAACGCCTTATGCAGGCGAGCAAGCGCTGACTGCTATTTCTTCGGCGGAAGGATTTGTCAACTGGAAACTTGCAAGATTTTTTGCTGTGGTTGAGTTGACAGAATTCCGTGAAACCAATTCATGGGACGGCGCGGTTCTTTCTGATTATCCGCTTGTTATTTACAACGCGCAAACAGGGTTGCCCCGCTATTACGAATTTCGCGTTATACGGGGAAACACAGAAATCGGGGCAATCGCGTGCGCTGCAGAGAAAAATGAAGGCGAACCGGTGCAATATGTTATGCCTTTTTGCAAAGAAAATAACGACGTCTAATGCGCGTTCTGTTTCTGCAAACAAGGGCAAACTTATCGACGCAGGGTATCCGGGGAAACTATTTGTGCGCAATAACGGTTCCAGCCGTTCCGTTGACGCAGCAACAGGAAAAGAAAATCTTACAGCATACCCCGTCGACGTAAAAATAAAAGACCTGCTTGAAAACGCCGACCGCGAAACACTAGAAAAATTGGGCATTACTTCGCAAGAAACGGTTAATGCGTACCTTGCGCAAGAATCAATAAAGGAAGAAAAGTTTACCCGATTTTGGGCTGAAATCTCAAAAATTGAAAATGACATTTTGAATTTTCCGGAAGAGGAATTATCGCAACTGCTTGAAATAGGCATTGAACCAATGGGGTGGCTAATTGACGCAGGCTCGGATACTTCTGAATATAAACTTCCTGACTGGACAAATATAAGGAACTGGAAAAACCCGAGCGGTTATTGCGGCCCGAATGTTATTGCTTTTATTATGCTTGGATTAGGAACAAAATCAGGATATGAAAATATTCCGACAACGAACGATGTTATCAAACTTTATCAGTTTTATGCGGACGTGGAAAATACGATAGGCACAGGACCAAAATATTTTAACTCGCTCAGCGACGGACTGGAAAACTTAACAAAAAATAAATACCGCTTATATTCGCACTGGGGGATTTTCGTATTCGACCATTCATGGCGCCCTATTGATAAACATATCAGAAAAGAAAAATTGCCGGCTGTTTCTCTGAGGTCGTCTAAGTTTATAGACTGGTCGTCACCCGAATCGGCTTTTGCGTGGCATTACCGTGCAATAATCGGCACAAAGACAAAAACACACTGGGTAAAAATATTTATAAAAATACCGATTTGGTCGGAGCATTGGTATTATATGCACGATAATGGGACAGATGGACCGCTAACAGACGCGTGGTGGGAACCTGAAATAACGTGGTATCATTTTCAGGCTGCGTCTGTAGGGAAAAAATAAGCGAGGTGAATATGACGGTAAAGAAAAATGTATGGCTCGTTTGTTTTTTATCCTTTTTCCTGCTGTTTTCATGCGACCCGCGCCGAATTGCAGACATTACCGTTATTAATAACGCGGGAAGTGACGTAACGGATATCTGGTTGCTGTGTGGCAGCGGAAAACGCCGTTTTAGTTTGCTTGAAGCAGGAGACCGGATAACTATAACCGACGAGTGGCGCGGCGGGTATGCAAATAATAGCATTGTCTATTACATTGATGATGTCATGTTTGACATAGAACAGGAACGTGGTGTCAAATACGACGATGTCGGCGTTCCCTATTCCGAAAAACGTGTTAAAAATAATTCAAAAGCCGTCATTATAATTTACGACGACGGCTACGAAATAAAAGTGAATTAAAGCGGTATCATTTTCAGGCTGCGTCTGTGGGAAAAAATAAACGAGGTGAATATAACGGTAAAGAAAAATATATGGCTCGTTTGTTTTTTGTCCTTTTTTCTGCTGTTTTCATGCGACCCGCACCGAATTGCAGACATTACCGTTGTTAATAACGCGGGAAGTGACGTAACAGGTATTTGGCAGCTCTGCGGCAGCGGAAAACGCCATTTTGGTTTGCTTAAAACAGGAGAACAGATAAAAATAACCGACAAGTGGCGCGGCGGGTATTCAAACCGCAGCATTATCTATTACATTGATGGCGTTATGTTTGACATAGAAAAAGAGTATGGCGTTCAACACGACGAAGTCGGCGTTCCCTATTCCGGCAAATGGGTTACAGACGGTTCAAAAGCCGTCATTACAATTCATGACGACGGCTACGAAATAACAGTGAATTACAGCGGTATCATTTTCGGGCTGCGTCTGCTAAAAACCTCTCCGCTGCGTTCATAAAATCCCCCTATACGTTTCGTTATTCTTGCAACAGCATAAAACACGTTCCGCGCCCTGTCGGCAAGTTATTTCGCGCAAAAGCGGCGTCAAGCGACCCGCTCATAAAACTTTATGAGCGGCGCATAAAATTTTGTGAGCGACGCATAAAATTTTGTGAGCGACGCAAAAAATCCTGCGAGCCACGCATAAAATTTTATGAGTGACGCATCCGGGGCTACCTTTATGCCGTATATCTCTATATAATACAAAGGTTTTCCCGTCGTATCCTGCCTGTACGCCGTCATAGGGGAAGCGGCAAAACCGCTTCCCCTATGAGACGAGAAAGGGAACGGGCAAAGCCCGTTCCCTTTCTCTCCATTTCGGCAGTCCCAGTCGGCTAAGCTGCGGCAAGAGCTGAATAGGTCTGTTCAAAAGCTGCGCAGGCAAGCGCAATAATCCAGAACGTGTGCGTCCGGGTGTCGGCGTTAAAGCCCATAGTGCGGGTAAGCGCCTGCTGTGGTTATCAAGAAGGCTTTGCGGCGGCTTCCACCAGTGGGGCTGCCGAGCGAGCCTCTCGAGGAGGCGAAAGCCTTTATGTCTATGGGCGAAAACAGAGGGGCAAAACCGTCAGTTTTTGCATACGGCTGAAGAACGCGAAGGGCAGGCGGGTCCCTGGGGACGGTGTTTAATACGATTATTCCGTGAGGCGGGAAAACGAGGGGGTGACCGGGAGAGGTTTTTTGTGAAGGTTTGACAAACATTTTCATTTGTGTTATAGTTAATATGTCGGAGGTTGTAAATGGCAACGAAACAGGATATTGCGTCGAGTTTGTCCGTCTTTATACGTCAAAATAGCCTTAAACCCTCTATTGCTCAGAAAATTCAAGAAAAATTGGATGAGTTAGTATATACAGAAACAGGCGTACCGGTTTCTGTTCAAGACAAGCTTGAAATTATCAACGAAATTGATGAAGATTTACAAGCGCCACGGGTAGGAGAATTACACTTTTTAACCGAATCCGAAAATTCCGAGGAAGTCATTACTCTAATGCGAGACATTGTGGCAAAATACAAAGAATAAGGGGTTGAATATGGATTGTCAGATAGTATTACCGGATATTCTCAACCGTCTTACAAATTTAGAAGGGGATAAGATAGATTGGATTACATTGTGCATTAGCATAGGTTCCATAGTTGTCGCTGTGGCAACAATAATTGTTACTATTGTTTTAAATCGTTCAAATAGTAAACAAAATGTGCGTCAGAATGAAAAAAATGAAGAATATGCTGAACTAATTCGGCAAGAGGGAAACCTTAATGCTATAACGGTTCGCATTGATGCAGCAAAAACACACATGCAATTTATGGAATTGCAAATAGTAAAAATAACTGAAACTCCAGAAAATTCGGAAATAATGAAAGCCCAAAAAGAAGCTGCAATTGCAATGGTTTTAGATGCTTTTGAAGGCGGCTGTGATGCATTTTTCAAAAATAAAATAAATAAACAAGATTTTGTTGATAAATACGATCATGATATTGAATTATATATCAAAGATTATGAATCTAAATTTCGTCCACCGTTTTGTATGTATCAATATATGTTGAAATATCATAAAAAATACTATATGAATAAAAAAGTTAAAGAAAGTGTGGTAAGTTAGTTGTCGTGTGTCGAACGGCACAGAACATGTCGTTTATGTTGCGCCGTTTTGCTACTCTATACCAGCCAAATGCCTATCGATATGGTTTGTATGGAGCTTCCTGCCTATCAGTCTGCCGAGCGATATGCTCGGCGGTTTCCGCATAATTGCCTACCGAGCAATCCGACCGAGGGACGCAGAATGAAATAAGCAGAGCGGAAGCCCTGCTTGTCTTTTCTATGCCAGCCAACCAAAGGCTAACGCAGAGGGCTTTTACCTATGAGGCTACCGAAAAAAGACGGATTAAGTTGGCGCAAAAAAAACCTTGTGAACCACGCATAAAATCCTGTGAGTGACGCATAAAATCCTATGAGCGGCTCAAAAACGCCGCCAAAGGTCGCGTCCGGTCTTGCCGTTACGCCGTATATCTCTATATAATACAAGGGTTTTTCCGCCATATCCTGCCTGTACGCCGTCATAGGGAAAGCGGCAAAACCGCTTCCCCTATGAGACGAGAAAGGGAACGGGCAAAGCCCGCTCCCTTTCTCTCCATTTCGGCAGTCCCAGTCGGCGAAGCTGCGGCAAGAGTCCACCAAGCTACGGCAAGAGCTGAATAGGTCTGTTCAAAAGCTGCGCAGGCAAGCGCAATAATCCAGAACGTGTGCGTCCGGGTGTCGGCGTTAAAGCCCATAGTGCGGGTAAGCGCCTGCTGTGGTTATCAAGAAGGCTTTGCGGCGGCTTCCACCAGTGGGGCTGCCGAGCGAGCCTATCGAGGAGGCGAAAGCCGATATGTCAAGCGAGTTTGCAAAGCAAACTCGGCAGCAAGCCGAAGGCTTGCGGCGGACTCTGTCGCTGCCCGAAAGGGCAACGCCGAACGCCTTGACATTTCTGCGGCGAATGCCATACAGTAAATCTGTGTGTTTTCTTTCCGCGTCATTTTTTACCGGAGAAGGCGGGAGGCGCAGCCGTATATGCCGTGCTTTCACGCCGTAAGTTTGCGCATACAGGTTTTACCTCGCTGTCGAGTTTTTGCCGAACGCCTTTGCCCATAGGTGCAAACATAGAGGCAAAAACCTATCTGCCGAGTTTTTTCAGAAAACTCGGACGTTCGGCTACCGCCGAACGCTTCTGCCGCGAATGCCGTACAGTGAACACACAAGGAATGCGATGAACGCGATACCGGTAGTCTTTAACGAGCGGCAGATTTCCCGCACCATGCTCGGCGGCGGCGAAAAGCCGCGCAACGCGGAAATGCCGGTATGCGCCGTGCTGCTCAGCCGCGCGCCGAACAGCCGCCGCGATTCGGCGCTCGAAAGCCTGCTGCAAAACGGGTTTTCTTCCATAGTGTCCGTCGAGCCGCCGGGCGATAACGGCGGTGCCGAAAGCCTGATCCAGCGCTTCCCGTCCGTCACCTTTATCCTGCTGCACGAAGCCGTTTCGCCGGGCGAAATGATAAACCTTGCGCTCGGCGAAACGTCCGACGAATACGCGCTCGTCCTGCACGACGCGCTCAAGATTACGCCGCAGATGTTTACGCCGCGCATATTCCGCAGAATCGCCGAGTCGGACGCGTTCTGCACGGCGCCGTACCTGCTTACGCACGATTTGCGCCCGATTCCGGTATGCTTTTCGCCCTCGGTGCAGAAAAAACGCTTTGCCGTCGCGGTTTCCCCCCTGTTTGCCGAGGGGCGGAAGACGCTCTACCCCCTCGACCACGTCGCGCTGTTTCACCGCGAGCGCTTCATGCGGCTCGGCGGCTACGATTACACGATTGCGTCCCCGTACTGGCAGAACCTCGATTTTTCGCTTCGCGCGTGGCTTTGGGGTGAGGAAACCCGCTTTTCGCCGCTCATGCAGTTCTCCTACGAAGCCGACCGCGCCGAAGAGGACGCGGGCGAGGGCGCATCGTCGCTCCGCTTCTTTTTGAAGAACATTGCGCCCGTCGTGCAGAACGACCACGGCTATATTCCGCTCAGCGCGTTTTACGGCTACTGGCGGAAGGCGGGGTGCAGCCTGCCCGAGGCGAGAGCGCAGTTCGCCGACGGGCGCGCGTGGGTCGAAACGAATAAATACCGCTTCCGCCTCGACGTTGCGAAACTAGCCGCGTCGTGGCAGGAACAGAAACCGGAAGGCGTCTGATATGAACACGCAACTGGCTATTTTGATTGTGTACGTGGCGCTGCTGCTGGGGCTTGCCGCGTGGGCGACGAGGCTGCAGGCGAAAACCGCCGCGCACAATAAAATGCTCTCCTACCTGCTGGCGGGGCGGAACATGCCCGCCGCTTTTGTCGCGGTAATGCTTATCGGGCTCGCCATAGGCGGCGCGTCGACGGTCGGCGTGGCGCAGACGGCGTATACCAAAGGGCTTTCCGCCGGCTGGTATAACGGCGCGTGGGGCGCGGGCGGCATTTTCGTCGGGCTGTTCGCCGCGGGCTATCTGCGGAAAATGCGCGTCAAGACGGTACCCGAAATGGTCGGGCTTATGTACGGACCAAAGACGCGGTTCTTGAGCGTCATCAGCCAGCTTCTGGTGATGATTACGATTACGTCGCTGCAATACGTGGCGGGCGGCGCGATTCTGAGCGCGCTAATGCCCGACGTGTTCCCTTCACTCCGGCACGGAATGGTGGTTACGGCGGCGATTTTCGTGTTGATTACCGTCATGGGCGGGTACTGGGCGAGCGGACTGACCAATCTGGTCAACGTCGTCGTCATATACATCGGGATTATAGCCGCGCTGTTTCAAACCTTCGGCAGATTCGGCGGGCTTGAATCGATCAAGGCGAGCCTTCCCCCGGGCGGCTGGTTCGCGTTGGTCGGCTCCGCGCCGGAATCGCTGGGCGGCTGGGCGGTCGCCGGATACCTCGCCGTGATGATTACCATGGCGGTATCCACCCAAGCCGCCACGCAGATAGTGTTTTCCGCAAAGGACGAAAAAACAGCCCGGCTCGGCATGGTCGTCGGCGGCGTCATCATCCTGCCCGCGGGCTTTCTCTGCGCCCTGTTCGGCGTCGTCGCGGCGGCGAAGTTCCCCGGGCTGAACCCCGCGCTGGCGCTGCCCACGATTGCCGCGGAACTCACGCCGCTCGTGGGCGGCGTTTTCCTCGCCGCGCTCTGGGCTGCGGATATCTCCACCGCCGTCGGACTGCTCATGGGCTGCTCGACGCTGGTGCTGGAAGACATAGTCAAAAAAGCCTACAAAAAGCCTATCGCGGACAGGAATCAGCTCGCCGTTTCCCGCGCAACCGTGCTGTGCGTCAGCGCGCTGTCGTTCCTTCTGGCGCTCACCGTGAGCAGCATTCTGAGCATGCTGACCACGGCGCTCGCCGTAACCACCTCGTTCACCCTGCTGATACTGGCAAACATATACGCCCCGCGGCTCTGCAAACGCGCCGCGGGCTTCCCCGTCGTGCTCGCCTCGCTCATTCTGTGGCTCGTCTGGACGCTTCTGCCCGCGCTGGAATCCGCAAGCCCGGCGCTGGAAGCGCTGAATATACGGGGGTTTTTCAAAGGACAACTGATTTATCCCGAGTGGCTCGTCTGCCTGCTCATCTTTGCCGCGTGCGCGGTTTTCGGCAAAAATCCGGCGGACAAGCTGCTCCCCCAGGAGGACTTATAAATGAACAGGCTTATACCGTATAACGATTTGCTCACGCTGACCGAAACGATTTTGCGGAAGAGCTACGGCTATTCGGCGAAGGAAGCGGCGATAACCGCCTACGTGCTCGCGGAAGCGGATGCGCGGAATATCCCGTCGCACGGCGTGTCGCGGCTGAATTTTTACCGCAAGAACATACAGGGCGGCTTTGCCAAACCCGGCGCGGAGCCGGAGATTGTGCACCAGACGCCGTCGTCGCTCGTGGTAGACGGGCACGACGGAGTGGGCAGCTACGTCGCCGACTGGAGCGTCGCCAAGCTGCTTGAGCGCGCCGAAAAGACCGGCGTCGCCTTCTGCGCCGTGCGGAACTCGAACCACTTCGGCATTGCGGGGCTGTGGGCGGAAAAAATCGCGCGGCACAATATGATCGGCACGGCGTTCACCAACACGCGCCCCGGCGCCATTCCCACTTTCGGGCGGGAGCGGGCGCTGGGCACGAACCCTATCGCGGCGGCGATTCCCGAAGCCGGCGGCAGGACATTCCTGCTCGATATGGCGACGACGACGGTGGCGCACGGCAAGGTGGAGGTGTACGACCGGCGCAAGAAGCCTATGCCCCAAGGCTGGGCGGTCGACGAGCACGGCGCGGGCACCACGGACGCGACCGCCTTTGAGCGGCTGTTCTCCGCCGACCCGCGCTACGGCGGGCACCTGTTCCTCGGCGGCGAGGGCGAGGAAAGCGGCGGGCACAAGGGCTTCGGGCTGGGCTTGCTTGTGGAACTGCTCTGCTCCGGCATGTCGCTCGGCATGAGCAGCCTGCACACGTTCCAGAAAGGGCGCGGCTCCGGCATTGCGCACTTCTTCGGCGCGGTTTCGCTCGACCTCTTCGGCGAGGCGGACGCGCTCAAGGCGCACGTCGCCGGCATTCTCGCCGACATACGGGGCGGCGAAAAGGCGGCGGGGCAGGAGCGCATTTATATCCACGGCGAAAAAGAAGCGGAGGCGCGGGAGAAGTCGCTGAAAGAAGGCGTCTTTATCGACGACGCCACCTGCGCGCTGCTGGATTCGCTGGCGGAAGAGGCGGGCGTTCGGCTGCCGCCGAGCGTTCAAGTTTCTTGAAGGAACTCGGCAGAGAGGCTTTGCCTTAATGCCTTTACCCATAGGGCAGAACCTCTCTGTCTTTGCCTATGCGCCGAGCCGGACGCGGACGTTCCCTGCACGGGGAACGGCAAGCGCGCTTCAGGTCTGTCCGTCCGCGCTTCATAATCGGGCAACCCTGCTTCAAAAGGTGTACCTTTTAATATAGAAGGTATACCTTTTAACATAGAAGGTACACCTTTTGGCATAGAAGGTATACCTTTTAACATAGAAGGTACACCTTTTGGCATAGAAGGTACACCTTTTGGCATAGAAGGTACACCTTTTGGCATAGAAGGTACACCTTTTGGCATAGAAGGTACACCTTTTAACATAGAAGGTACACCTTTTGGCATAGAAGGTACACCTTTTGGCATAGAAGGTACACCTTTTGGCATAGAAGGTACACCTTTTGGCATAGAAGGTATACCTTTTGGCATAGAAGGTACACCTTTTGGCATAGAAGGTATACCTTTTAGCGTAGTAGGTACACCTTTTAACCCGGAAGGTATACCTTTTAGAGCAGAATTGGATAATTCCGGCAGTCCGGCACAGCGCGTTGCCTTTGCGGGAAACATCCGAATTTCTTGAAGGAACTCGCGGTATAGCAAAACATAGAGCGGGGTTGGGGTGAAAAGGCTGGAAACATATTGACGGAACCGCCGAATATTTGATATAGTACCGGAAACCGAATGGCGATAGTGCGCCGGAGGAGCAATAAACGTGCGAAATGCACACTTGTCTTTGATGGAGATTAAAGTGAAACTTCAAAAAATTATTGCTGTCGTTCTTGTTTCATCAATGCTTTTTGGCTGTGTTACGGTTAGACCAAGGGCTGTTGAAGACAGAGATGCGGGTCCGGTTTTAGTAGTTGAAGTTGATAAAATTCTTAAGGTTGTTGAAAACTGGGGATTTCAAAATGGTTTTCAATATGTTGCATACAGAATGATAGGCACAGAAACTTCAACCGAGGGAGGCGTTTATGGTGATAGATATGGTGTTTATGGCAGTTCTAGAACTGTTTATTATAGCAAAGTTTTAGTTATGGGCATTAATAGCATTAAAGACGTTCCTCGAAACTATCATGTTGCTACAGTGCCTTCTGCACTGCATACAGAGATGACAGGAACTGGATCCTATTTGTTAGGTGCAGGAATTGGCATAGGTTTTGGCTTATTACTATTAATCCCACTAATGAATATGGAATAATAATAACATACGGCTTGCGCTTCGTTGTTGCGCGCCGCTGTGCCTACCCGCCGCCCTAGTGCGAAAGATGTTTGACAAATATGCCGTGCACGTTTTATATTGTCATAAAAAGCGGCGGGGACAAACGCTGTTCACGGTGTGTAAACCCTTCGCGTTATGCGAAATGCCAATAAAACGATATTGTAAATAACACTTGCCAGAATAAAACAATTGAAATAAATTTGGATATAAAATTATTATAAAGGAAAATTAATTGATTAATATAACTTTAGTCTGTACAACTCATAGAGATAATGGTGCTTGCACTTCTAGTGAATTATTAAAAATATTTAATACCGTTGACCCTGATGTTATATTTGAAGAAATTTATCCTTCATTGCATGAATCTATATATAAAGGTCTCCAGACAAAAAAAGGTGTGGAAACTGAAGCAGTAAAGTTATTTTTAAAGAAAAGAAATATACCTCATATTCCGGTCGATATAGATTATTTAGTTAACGATGAAGTATTTTGGAATGACGTAGATATAATGTTTTATGCTTTTAAAGTATATAGTAAAGATTATCAATACTTTTCTGAAAGATTAAATGAAATTGCCTCTGAAAGAGGCTTTTTCTATCTTAACAGTGATATATGCGTAAGGCTAATGGAAAGACTTAAGAGAATAGAAATTGACATTTTACAAAAATTAAATGATGATAAATTAAAGTATATATATAAAACATGGAAAGAATTAAATGAAAAAAGAGAATGTTCTTGGATAAAAACAATTTACGATTATTCTTTAGAGTATGGTTTTTCTAATGCTATTCTTTATTGTGGTGTACAACATGGATATTCAGTTATTAATCGTGTACAACAAATAAAAGATAATATTAACATAAATTGGTTATTTAATAAATTACCATGTAAATTATAGAGAAGCATGATAAAAAACATAATAAAAAGGGACTGGCATTTCGCATAACATACGGTTTATGCTTCGTTGTTGCGCGCCTTTATGTCTGCCGAAACTTTCCACCTATAAGGCTACCGAGCGATATGCGGGCGGTTTCCGTCTAGTTGCCTGTCAAGCGGGCTTACCGAAAAGCGGGGGAACAAACAGGCTTTCTCCCGCCTTTTTTATGCCCAGCGGGGCGTTTGCGCTCTATGTCTTCACCCACAGGCAAAGCATAGGGGCAAAACCTCTATGCCCGCGAGTTTGCGGTAAGCGAAGCGGCGCAAACTCGGTAAGCACGCCGCAGGCGTGCGACAGTTCCCTCAAGAAACTCTGTCGTTGCCCGCACGGGCAACGCGGAACGCCGCGCCCTTGAAACACAGCGCGGGAACCGCTATCATCTGCGGAAACCCTATGAGCGGCGGGTGTGCGGAGGATTCATGGCTTTCAGCATAGAACTGTTTCCGGTGTCGTATTGCGCGCGCTACGACAAAGCGTCGGGCGCGTGGGAAGCGCAGTGGCTTGAGCGCGACCAAATCCCCTATGCGGAGCTTGCCGCGATGAGCGCCGAAAAGCGTCGGGCGGTATACGAAAGCCGCAATCAGCTGGGGCTTCCGGCGGTATCGTATACGAGCCAGTACGGGCTGGGCTGTTTTGAGGGCATGAAGGCGTTCCCCCGCCGGGACGGCGCGCTCAGCGTGTTCCGCCCCGACCGGAACGCCGCGCGCTTTGCCTCCTCGATGCGGGGGCTGAAAGTGCCCGTGTACCCCGAAGCCCTGTTCGTCGAGGCGGTGCGGGAGTTTCTCCGCAGAAACGCCGCGCTCGGCTATGTGCCCGCCTACCGCGCCGAGTGGGAGCGCGACCATTTCGCCGCGGCGGAAGCCATTTACCTGCGCCCCTTTATGAACAGCGAGGGAGCTATCGGCGTGGGCATTCCCGCCGCGCCGTGCGTGGTGATTACGGCGACCGTCGTGTCGTCGTATTTCAAAGGCGGCAACACCAAGGCGGTAACGACGAAGCGAATCCGCGCGACGCCGTTCGGCACGGGCAGCATTAAATGCGCGTCGAACTATGTGATTTCCGCGCTCGCCAAGAGAGAGGCGGAAGACGCAGGCTATATGGAAGTGGTGTACCTCGACGCGGAGCACCGCCGCTACGTTCAGGAAGGCTCGTCGTGCAACATATTCTTCCGGCTCAGGAACGGCACGCTCGTAACGCCCGTGCTCGGCGACACGATTCTGCCCGGAATCACCCGCGCCAGCGTGATAGAGCTCGCCAAAGCGGAAGGCGTGAAGGTTGAGGAACGCCCCGTCTCTATCGAAGAGGCGATGACCGACGGCGCGGAATGCTTCGTAACGGGAACCGCCGCGGGCGTTACGCCGATAGAAAGCGTTACCCACAACGGCGCCGAAGCCGTCTATAACAGCCGGAAGCCCGGCGAGCTGAGCGAGCGGCTGCAGGAAACCCTCAAGGGCATTCAGTACGGCACCAAGCCCGACACGCACGGCTGGAATGCGTTCGTATAGGCGCGGGGTTCGGCGATGAAGCATACGGCGCAGGTAGTCGTCCGCACCTACGAATGCGATTCGTACCGGCACGTGAATAACGCGGTGTACCTCAATTATCTGGAATACGCGCGAATGGAGTTCCTTCGCGCCTGCGGGTTTGACTACAAGGGGCTCGTCGCCGCCGGATACTACCTGTATATTACCCGCGTCGATATCCGCTACACGGCGTCAGCGGTGCTCGACGACCAGCTTTTTATCGACACGGAGCAGGTAAAACTCAAGAGGATATGGGGGACTTTTCACCAGACGGTTTACAAAGCGGACGGCACGGTATGCGCCGAAGCCGACGTAACGTGGGCATGCGTTACCGCCGACTCGAAGCCGTCGCCGATCCCCGACGCTTTTTTGGTAGCGGGGCTCACGCCCGGCTCTCCCTAGAAGACGCGCCCGAAGCCCACCCCGCCGCTGAACAGCAGCGGATACCCGCCGCGAACAAACAGGTCAAGATAGAATGCGTTGGAGAGGGAAAACTCTATGCCAACCGTGCCGCCTACTGTGGGAGAGAATGCCGTTTCCGGGTTAGGGGTGCCCGTATCGGTCAGATAAACCGCCGCTCCGGCGTCTGCCGCCACATAAAACTGCGCGGCGCCGTACAGCGGAACGGACGGGAAATATAACGCGGCAAACGCGGTTGACTCAAGCGTTATCAGCGTAGCGTTCGGCATATCGGCATAGAATATGATCTGTGCGCCCGCGCCGACATTCTCTGAAAAGCGATTCTCCAGCACGACTCCGCCGCCGCCCGTAAAACCGCTGATATCACTTAAGCCTCCCTCTATGTCTATGCCTAGCTGAAATTGTCCCGACTGTGTGCGGACAACGGCGTTTTCTTCGCGCGCCGCTTCTGCCACAGGAGGCTTAACTGGTTTAGGAGCGGCAGGTGGCTTAGCTACAACAGGTGGTCTAACTGGTTTAGCGGCAGGCGGTTTAGCTGCAACAGGTGGCTTGGGAGCGACAGACGGCTTAGCTGGCTTGGCAGCGGCAGGAGGTTTGACTGCTACAGGCGGCTTAACTGTTGGCTTAGCCGCAACGGGAGGCTTGGGAACGATAGGCGGTTCCGCGGCGGCTTTTTCGCCATATTCGGCAAATTCTTCGCCTTCGGCATATTCACCGTACTCTTTGAGCCAGCCGCCGTATTCTGTAAACCCGCCGTCATACTCGGCAAATTCGTCGAGTGCTTCGCTTTCGGCGTATTTATTGCGCTCTTCGTATTCGTCATATCCCACGAACGCGTCGCCGTATTCGGAAACGGCAGGGGGTTCCGGGGCGGCATATTCGTCATATTCTTTGAGCCAGCCGCCGTATTCGGCAAATCCGTCGGGTGTTTCGCTTTCGGCGTATTTATTGCGTTCTTCGTATCCGTATCCGTCATATCCCATAAACGCGCCACGTGCTTCGTATTCGTCCTTTTTTTGTGAAAACGCACTGTGTGCCGCACAGATTACGGCGAATACTAAAAATGCTCTTTTTCGCATAAAACCTCGCAAATGCATGCTTCTGTGTATTCATCGGAGAAAAATGCTGTTGCATAACGGGCAGCAGACTATTCCCATAACGATCTCCAGAAGTTTATACTATTTCCTGTCTTTTGTCACGTCCTCTATACAGAGTACAGGCACGGGCTCAGTGCGGGAATATGCCCGAAATCGCTCCATGATAGCCATACGTATTCCGCAGGAGCGAACATGAATGTATATAGCTTTTCCCCGTTCGGGTATGAAGGCAGCCTCGTTGCGGTTGAAGTGGATTTGCGGCGCGGGATTCCCGCAATCGATATGGTGGGGCTTGCGGGCGGCGCCGTCCGCGAATCGCGGGAGCGGACGCGGGTTGCGATTAAGAATTCCGGCTTTGAGTTCCCGCCTGAGCGCATTCTCATAAATCTGTCCCCTGCCGACATAAAAAAAGACGGCGCGGGCTTCGACCTCGCTATTGCGCTCGCGGTGCTTGCGGCAAAGGAACCGGCGTCGGGCGGCGCGCCGACTGCCGAAGAAACGGGCGCGGTGCTGGTTATGGGCGAGCTTGAGCTTTCCGGCAGAATTCGCCCGGTGCGCGGGGTGTTTGCGGCGGTGTCTTCAGCGCTGGAGCAGGGAATCCGGCGCTGCATTGTGCCGCTGGCAAACGGCGCGGAAGCCGAGGCGGGCGGCATGGCGGTATCCGCCTGCGATACGCTCGCCGAAGCGTTTGCCGCGCTGAAAGACTGCGCGCATGAAATCCCGCCGTCAGAGGCGCCGCGCCGGAATGTCCGGGACGGTACGGTCGAGTTCCCCGAAATGGCGCACGGCTTTGAATTCGCCGAAATCAAGCGGCAGGGGCAGCTCGTCCGAGCGCTCCAAATTGCCGCCGCCGGGGCGCACAACCTGCTGGCATACGGACCGCCGGGCTGCGGGAAGACGCTGGCGTTAAGCCGCTTCCCCGCGCTGCTGCCGTTCCTGACCGACGAAGAAGCCCGTCCGGTAACCCGCATTCACAGCCTTGCCGGATATGCGCGGGGCGAGCCGCTGATACGCACCCCTCCGTTCCGGGTCCCGCACCAAAGCGCGAGCCTCGAAGGAATCGCGGGCGGCGGACGCGGCTGCATGCCCGGCGAGGTATCGCTGGCGCATAACGGCGCACTGTTCCTCGACGAAGCGGCGGAATTCCGCTCAAACGTGCTGCAAACCCTGCGGGTGCCGCTGGAGGCGGGAGAAATCACCGTGTCCCGGGCGGGTAGGAACAGTGTGTATCCCGCGTCGTTCCAACTGCTCGTCGCCGCAAATCCGTGTCCCTGCGGGAACTTCGGCTCGCGCGACAAAGTCTGCCTGTGCAGCGCACGCTCGGTTGAACAGTATTGGAAGAAGTTCTCCGCCCCGCTGCTCGACCGAATCGACCTCCGCGTTCCGGTGTTTTCCGAAGCGGAACCCGCGCGCGGCGCCCAGCGCGGCGAATCGCTCTTTGTGCCTGCCGCGGCGGCTTCGACGGCGGAACTGCGCGTCGCAGTGGGAAACGCGGTGCGCATTCAGCGGCAGCGGCAAGGCAAGCGGAACCGCTTCTTGTCGCCGGAGGAAATCCGGCAGTACTGCGTTACCGACGGCGGCGCGGATTCCGCCCTCTCCTGCGCGTCGGCGGACTATGGGTTTTCGGCGCGGGGCACGGCGTCCTGCCTGAAGCTGGCGCGGACTATCGCCGATATGGACGGGCGCGACGTCATCGGGGAAGCGCATATGAAAGAAGCGGTGTTCTTCAGAAAGCATGAAGGCGGGTTTGCGTTCAGCTTTTAGCGCGCTTATCCGCTGAACATAGTGTCGAGCTTATCATAACGGGTGGAACGGCGGCAGCCGCTCAAGTTTTTGCGTATACGCTCTGTTAAACGAAGCGGGTGGCATTGCCTCTCAGGCGATATTTTGTTTAATAAACGAAAGTATTTCCGAGATGAACCTCTTGTCCCTTGCTTCAATATCTTCTTTTCGCCAATCATTTTGCGACAGATTGCTCAACTCACATATTGCAGCAATCTTTGATTTTGCATACCGACTCTTTTTTACGCCAAAATATCCATTTCCGGCTTGAATGTTAAGCTTTTTTTCAAGCACAATTTTATTTCCAAAGTGGTCAAGATAAACCTGCGCAGCTTCCTTGTTCCAACCTCCATAGTTGGAATCCTGCCACTGTCTAGGAAAAATGTGTTCAATGTCAAAAGTTTCAGGTATTAAATCGTTTTGTTGCGGGTGTAAATAAGCGTTTAATAAAATTAAAGCGCGCGATATTTTGGGTGACGCAAATTCGTCAGTCATCCGCTTAAAGAAAATTTCGTCATCAATTGGGATATTTATATCCTGTTTTTTTGAGCTTTTTATAGAAATATATAAATTATATATATCATCACGAATAGCGTTGATAGACGGCGTAAAAATAAACTTATAAAACAGCAGCGATATAAGCCGTTTTAATAAGAAACAAAAATTTTCGTCAAAAGTTTTGCTCTCTTTATTTTTGAGGCTTTTGAGAAAAAACACACTGACAGGGTATTTCCAGTATTCATTGGGGTAATATGCAAGGCAATGAAGGTATTGTCTGGCTTCCGGTGAAATTGAATAATCGCTGTCAAATAAAGAGGGTTCCTTTCGGATATTTATATTTACCCAAAAATCAGCTAAAGCCCATAATTCTTTTATTAATTCAGGCGATTTCAGGTAAGCATATTTTGAATCTGCGTAAAACTTTCTTAATCCAACTTCTTTTGAATTGTCATTATTCCGCGCGCGTATGACGTGCATATAATATCTGAATATATCATCTATTGTAATACGTGCCTGTTTGCATAAGCGCGCAAGGTCGTTCCACTCCTCCGTAAACAGTTTCCGCTCATCAGAAGTTTCAATGCTTTTGTATATTTCCGCCTTGAATACGTCTGAATCCGCTAATGGAAGCCCTCTGTCATTTAATGTTGAAAATATTTTCAGCGCTGTCTCTGATGTATTACATTCAATGGGAAGAATAATACAGCGGTTTAAAATTGTTATACATAAATGGTTCCATCCAAGCGGATTATTTTTTGCATATTCATCGCATTTCGTCTCGAAGAAACTATAATTTTTTGAATAGTTATCTTCTGCGTTGGGCAGGCAATCGCCGGTCTCCAAAATTTTATGGAACGTATTGTTGTCATCATCGGTTATCACCAAGGATTGAATCCGAATTTTTGTTCTGTCTGTTACAACCCCGGATATTTCATCGACGTCCCATATACACGGTGCTATTTTACTTTTTAATCCCACAACATCTAGCGAGTTTTGGTTCATATCTTCAAGTTTTCTGTAGAAAACACGTAAAAGCAATAAAAACGACGTGATTCTTTGCTGTCCGTCAATAATTTCCAAGTCTTCGTTTTCATTTTGGCAAGATACAATAGTTCCAAGAAAATAATCCGCACCGGAAGCAGCGTCATTTGCAGCAAAATCCTCTATATCGTTCCACAGCGTTTCGCAAAGCTCTGTGTCCCATTTATAGGGGCGCTGAAACTCTGGTATTATGAATTTTCTATTCTGCATTTCGCTGAATAGTTTTGAGATGCTTTTCTTGCCGACTTGTAATTCAGTCATATATTTTTCCCACTCTCACTCTATTTATTTTTGCTACTGTAACATATTCTGCAAAAGTTGCAATACCCCATTTTCGCCTAATTCCCTATAGGCAACATAGATCGCCTCCCTGTATGCGCCCTGCCGCCGTATACTGCCGTAAGCGCGTTCAGTGCGTCAAGCCGGCGCCGACGAGTTTGCGCTGCGGACACTTTCCGGCATATTTCAAACGTTTTTGCAGAACGGGGGCGGGGCGCAGTGCGCGCCGCCCCCGTTCCAGCTCGCGGCTGTGCGTGTTTTCGCCGCGCAAAGCCAGCTTTTCGCTGCTTGCAGAATAAGTCTCGCCGCTTCCAGAATGACTCTCGCTGCGTGCGTTCAGCCTCTCGTGGCTGGCAACAAGCCTCTCGTTGCTTCCAACAAGCCTCTCGTTGCTTCCAACAAGACCTTCGTTGCTTTCAACAAGACCTTCGTTGCTTCCAACAGGGCTCTCGTTGCTTCCAACAGGACTCTCGTTGCAGGCGTTCAAACCCTTGTTGCACGCGACGAGGCGCTCGTTGCTTCCCGCGAGTGCTTCGGCGGCGTAAAAAAAGCGGGGAAGTTGCTCATTTAGCGCACACAGACTCCCTTTATACCGCAAGTTTCCCGCGCAGGCTTTGCCTCTGTGCCTTCGCCTCTGCTGCCGAGTTCTTTGAGAAAACTCGGGCATATACGGTAAAGTCCGGGTATCAGCCGGCTGTGAGGATGAGCGCAAAACAGGCAGGGCGAAAACCCTGCCTGTTTGTTACCCGTATGTCGTTCAGTTATCGACGCCGCCAGCTCCGTTAAAAAACGGTTCAGGAGCAGAAGCCTTTTCTGCGTCAGCCGGTACCGATCGCCGTCATATTCTGTGCGCCCTTCCCTCAGCGCAAACTCACTTGGGCATTTCAACCCATTTCAGGACTTTTTTCTCGAAGAGACCGATCAGGGCGTTTATTCCGGTAACCACAACGGCTATCAAAATAATCCCCGCAAAGACTTTGGGGTAATCCGCCCAGGCGGACCACCGCTTAACATAATAGCCAAGACCGGAATTGGCGCCGATAGTTTCCGCCATGACCAGTATCATAAAGGCTGTGGCAATCCGTATGCGCAGGCTGCCGATAATGGGTATGGCGCAGTCGGGAAGCAGCACCTTGACCAGC
>NZ_BBPW01000012.1:0-22844 GCF_001028545.1 Treponema endosymbiont of Eucomonympha sp.
GGGACATAATCGAAAGCCTCGCGCTCCGCGACCCCTACACGCTCGCCGTTGGCATAGACCGGCCGAATCTCTACTTTGAGGTGCAGGCGCCCGCAGACAAAATGGACGCGCTGCTCGCCTACCTCCGTAAGAACGGCGGCAAAAGCGGAATCGTGTACTGCGCCACGCGGAAGACGGTCGAGAAAGTCGCCGCGCGGCTCGAGCGGGAGGGCTTCGCGGCGACGCGCTACCACGCAGGGTTGCCCGGCGAGGAGCGGAAGCGCAATCAGGACGATTTTCTGTACGACCGGAAGACGGTCATGGCAGCGACGAATGCCTTCGGAATGGGCATAGACAAGCCGAACGTGTCGTTCGTCGTGCACTACAACGTGCCCAAAAACATAGAGAGCTACTGTCAGGAAGCGGGGCGTGCCGGACGAGACGGCGGGCGCGCCGACTGCGTCCTGCTCTATTCCGGCAAAGACGTCAGGCTCAACAGGTTCCTTATTGAGAGGGGCGGTTCGGGGCGCGGGGACGGCGGGGAGTCGCCCGACGGCGCGGCGGCGGAAGCGCAGAAGCAGTACAACCTTGAGCTTCTGAAACAGATGACGTTCTACAGTACGACGACGGGCTGCCTCCGCGCGTTCATCCTGCGCTATTTCGGCGAAACCGCGCCGAGCTATTGCGGCAGGTGCTCGAACTGCGCCGCGCATTTTGAGCCAAGCGACGTTACCCTTGACGCGCAGAAAATCGTCTCGTGCGTGTACCGCGCCGCCGAGCGCGGGCTGAGCTTCGACAAGGCGGCGCTCGCCGACATTCTGCGCGGCAGCAGGAATGCAAAGCTGCTCGGCGCAAAACTGGACACGCTCAGCACCTACGGCATTATGAAGGACGCGAGCGCGAAGCGGCTCTGCGCCGTCACAGACCGTCTGGTCGAGCTCGGGTACCTGCTGCTCGACGTCGCCGAATACCCCGTGCTGAAGTGGAGCGCGAAGACCCGCGAAATCCTCGACAGGGAGCGCCCGCTGCGGCTTGAGATGATGCTCCCGCGCGAGGCGGCGCAGAGCGCGCGCGAGACGTTCCGCGCGGAGGCGGACGCCGGAATCGACGCGGAACTGCTGTCGCGGCTCAAGAAGCTGCGAACCCGCATTGCCGGGGACGCGCACGTTCCCGCCTATATCGTATTTGCCGACGCGACCCTCAAAGATATGTGCCGCAAGCTGCCGCAGACGAAGGCGCGATTCCTCGAAGTGCCGGGAGTCGGCAAGGTCAAAATGGAACAGTACGGCGACCGGTTCGCGGCGGAAATCAGGGATTTTCTGGAGAGCGGTGCACATTAGGAAGCGGCAGGGGGTGCCGACAAAGAAAAAATCACGACAGACGGCAGCACAAGAAAACATTTCGGCAAAAGCAAAAGGTGTGTAGCAGCAAAAACCGCCCGGTTTTTCTTGAAAGCTACAGCGCATCCAGACGCGCCGTACGCCGGCAGCGCGTCTGGATGCGCAAAAATATGCCCTAATCCTTGTGAATAAAAAACCCCGCTGCAGGCAGCGGGGCATCAGACTTTAGAAGAAGCTAATAAAAAACCTGGCAGCTACCTACTTTCCCGCCGCAAGGGCAGTATCATCGGCGTAAGAGGGCTTGACTTCCGTGTTCGGGATGGGAACGGGTATTACCCCTCCACTATGGCCACCAGGCATAACAACAAATATAAGAAAAGGGTAGGGAAAAAACAGAAACAGAAGAAACAATATGGTCAAGCCTCACGACTTATTAGTACTGCTCGGCTGAATGCGTTACCGCACTTATACCTGCAGCCTATCGACCGGATAGTCTGTCCGGATTCTTCAGGAGGGTTAAACCCTCAGGGATGACTCATCTTGGGGCGGGCTTCCCGCTTAGATGCTTTCAGCGGTTATCCCTTCCTGACGTAGCTACCCGGCACTTACCCTTGGCAGGATAACCGGTACACCAGAGGTCAGTCCACTTCGGTCCTCTCGTACTAAAAGCAGCCCCCCTCAATCATCCAACGCCCACAGCAGATAGGGACCGAACTGTCTCGCGACGTTCTGAACCCAGCTCACGTACCGCTTTAATTGGCGAACAGCCAAACCCTTGGGACCTGCTTCAGCCCCAGGATGCGATGAGCCGACATCGAGGTGCCAAACCTTCCCGTCGATATGAACTCTTGGGGAAGATCAGCCTGTTATCCCCGGAGTACCTTTTATCCGTTAAGTGACGGCGCTTCCACTCGCTACCGCCAGATCACTAAGACCTACTTTCGTACCTGCTCGACCTGTCAGTCTCGCAGTCAAGCCCCCTTGTGCCTTTACACTCGCGCGCCGATTTCCAACCGGCGTGAGGAGACCTTCGCGCACCTCCGTTACATTTTAGGAGGCGACCGCCCCAGTCAAACCGCCTGCCTACCATTGTCCACGTGCCGGTTTCACGGCACGAGTTAGAAATCCCATTCATCAAGAGCGGTATTTCACCGATGGCTCCACGCAAGCTGACGCTCGCGCTTCAAAGCCTCCCGCCTATCCTACACATGATAAATAAAATCCCAATAGTAAGTTACGGTGAAGGTTCACGGGGTCTTTCCGTCTAACTGCGGGTAACCGGCTTCTTTACCGGTATATAAATTTCACCGAGTCTCGCGTTGAGACAGCGCCCAGAATCGTTACACCATTCGTGCGGGTCGGAACTTACCCGACAAGGAATTTCGCTACCTTAGGACCGTTATAGTTACGGCCGCCGTTTACCGGGGCTTCAATTCACAGCCTCGCGTCTCCGCTAACCGCTCCTCTTAACCTTCCGGCACCGGGCAGGTGTCACCACCTATACGTCTCATTGCTGATTATGCAGATGGCTGTGTTTTTGATAAACAGTCGCCTGGGCCTGCTCTGTGCCACCCCTGACATTCAACCAGGGGCCACACTTCTTCCGAAGTTACGTGTGCATTTTGCCGAGTTCCTTAACGCGAGTTCTCTCGTGCGCCTTAGATTTCTCATCCTACCTACCTGTGTCGGTTTCCGGTACGGTCCCTGCCAGCCTAGCCTTAGACAGTATTTCCCGGCACCTTGATTACGCCCGCTTCGCTTCGACTTTCTCTCCGCTCGCTGTCGCAGCTCGCCTCAGGAGATGGATTTGCCTGTCTCCCTCAAAAGTTCGCTGTTTCGACCGGAACAACCGTTGTCCGGCCGGGTTTCACCTCATGCGTCTTGCCCTCGAAACTGACAGAGGTACTGGAATATTAACCAGTTTCCCATCGACTACGGCTTTCGCCCTCGCCTTAGGGGCCGACTTACCCTGGGCAGATTGCCTTTACCCAGGAAACCTTAGGTTTCAGGCGGACGGGGATCTCGCCCGTCTTTTCGTTACTTATACCTGCATTCTCTCTTCCATTTCCTTCAGAACTCCTCGCGGATATTCCTTCGCTGGTTAATGGAATGCTCCCCTACCGCCAGCCGCATAAAGCAGCTGACCCAAAACTTCGGTATGCCGCTTAGCCCCGTTACATTGTCTGCGCATAAATGCTCGACCAGTGAGCTATTACGCACTCTTTTAAGAATGGCTGCTTCTAAGCCAACCTCCTGGCTGTCTTTGCATCTACACTTCATTTCACACTGAGCGGCATTTCGGGACCTTAGTTGTTGGTCTGGGCTGTTCCCCTCTTGACCACGAACCTTATCGCACGCAGTCTCACTCCTATACGTTGACCTGTGGCATTCAGAGTTTGATTGGGTTTGGCAGGCAGTGACACCCCCTAGTCCATCCAGTGCTTTACCTCCGCAAGTTTTGTATAAGGCTGTCCCTAAAGGCATTTCGGGGAGAGCCAGCTATTTCCAGGTTTGTTTAGCCTTTCACTCCGAGTCACAAGTCATCCATACCTTTTTTAACAGATTATAGTTCGGTCCTCCACATAGCTTTACCTATGCTTCAACCTGCTCATGACTAGATCACCTTGGCTTCGGGTCTACGCCATGCTACTGCTCGCCCTTATCAGACTCGGTTTCCCTACGGCTCCGGGACTACCATCCCTTAACCTCGCAACACAGCGTAACTCGCAGGCTCATTCTACAAAAGGCACGCCACAAGTCATATAGACCCGTGACATTTTGTCGGTTTATGGTTTCAGGTTCTATTTCACTCCCCTTCAGGGGTTCTTTTCACCTTTCCCTCACGGTACTAGTTCGCTATCGGTAGCTGTGGAGTATTTAGCCTTGGATCGTGGTCGACCCAGATTCCGACAGGGTTTCCCGTGCCCCGCCGTACTCAGGTACCGCATCAAAGAGACACACCCATTTCGCGTACAGGGCTTTCACCTGCTCTGGCGGATTTTTCCACATCCTTCTGCTATGCGTGTGTTTTCTCAAAACTCTTCGGGACACCCCCATGCGGCCCTACAACCCCGCATAAATGCGGTTTGGGCTTTTCCGATTTCGCTCGCCGCTACTTTCGGAATCTCTGGGAGCTCGCGCCCCTTCTTGATTTCTTTTCCCGTGTTACTTAGATGGTTCACTTCACACAGTGTCGCCCTGGCAGCCTATTTTATTCGACTATCGCAGTAACAGGATCACTCCTGTTGGGTTACCCCATTCGGTTATCCCGGGATCACGGGATATGTGCTCCTCCCCCGGGCTTTTCGCAGCTTGTCACGACCTTCTTCGCCTCACAGCTCCTACAGGCATCCGCCATAAACCTATCATTCGCTTGACCATATTGTCTTTTCTGCTTCTCACAGCAGTAACCACGCCCAACAAATGCTGTTAAAGCTTATTTCCCTTCCCTAAATATGAAAAAGAACTTCACTGTGCCCACTCAGAACATTTATTCTTTAATTTACTGTTATGCTTTCGAAGCACAACATGGGACTGATAAGAATCGAACTTATGACTCCTTCCTTATCAGAGAAGTGCTCTAACCATCTGAGCTACAGTCCCCTGATCCTATAACTATAGGAAAGGGAAGGAAAGAAAGAATAGCGGAGGTATGTCTTTCATGCCTTGCGGGTGTTTTACGCCCGCAAGGTTACCTTTCTCTCAGAAAGGAGGTGATCCAGCCGCACCTTCCGGTACGGCTACCTTGTTACGACTTCACCCTCCTTACAAAGCGTACCTTCAACAGCGCCCCCCCTTGCAGGTTAGGCAACCGGCTTCGGGTACTCTCTACTCGGATGGTGTGACGGGCGGTGTGTACAAGGCCCGGGAACGTATTCACCGCGCCGTGCTGATGCGCGATTACTAGCGATTCCAACTTCATGAAGTCGAGTTTCAGACTTCAATCCGAACTACGATTGCCTTTTTGCGTTTTGCTCCACATCACTGCTTCGCCTCGCTCTGTGTCAACCATTGTAGCACGTGTGTAGCCCTGGACATAAGGGCCATGATGACTTGACGTCATCCCCGCCTTCCTCCGGTTTATCACCGGCAGTTCCGCCAGAGTTCTCAGCTTCACCTGTTAGTAACTAGCAGTAGGGGTTGCGCTCGTTGCGGGACTTAACCCAACACCTCACGGCACGAGCTGACGACAGCCATGCAGCACCTGTAACAAACCGTATTACTACGCTCCGCTGTTTCCAGCGAATCGCTTGTTATGTCAAGCCCAGGTAAGGTTCCTCGCGTACCATCGAATTAAACCACATGCTCCACCGCTTGTGCGGGCCCCCGTCAATTCCTTTGAGTTTCACCCTTGCGAGTATACTCCCCAGGCGGTACACTTATCGCGTTAGCTTCGGCACTCGCCACTTGGGCAAACGCCTAGTGTACATCGTTTACTGTGCGGACTACCAGGGTATCTAATCCTGTTCGCTCCCCGCACCTTCGCACCTCAGCGTCAGTTATCTGATAGAAGCCTGCCTTCGCCATTGGTGTTCTTCCAGATATCTACAGATTTCACCCCTACACCTGGAATTCCGGCTTCTCCTCAGCAACTCTAGTCACCTAGTTCTCAATGCACCTCCTCGGTTAAGCCGAAGCATTTCACACCAAGCTTGAGCAACCGCCTACGTGCCCTTTACGCCCAATAATTCCGAACAACGCTTGCAACTTACGTGTTACCGCGGCTGCTGGCACGTAATTAGCCGTTGCTTATTCAAACCTTACCGTCACCGCACGGACATTCCCTTCCGTGTTTATTCTTCGGGTTTAAAAGTATTTTACAACCTTTCGGCCTTCGTCATACACGCGGCGTCGCTCCGTCAGGCTTTCGCCCATTGCGGAATATTCTTAGCTGCTGCCTCCCGCAGGAGTTTGGGCCGTATCTCAGTCCCAATGTGTCCGTTCACCCTCTTAGGCCGGATACCTATCATTGCTTTGGTGAGCCGTTACCTCACCAACAGGCTAATAGGCCGCGGGCCATTCCTCGGGCAAAGCCTTAGCTTCTTTCCTTCCCCTTCTTAGCGGAGGGAAGCGTATTCGGTATTACCCGATATTTCTATCGGCTATCCCCACCCCAAGGGTATGTCACCCACGTGTTACTCACCAGTCCGCCACTCTAGGAAGAGAGCAAGCCCTCTTCTTGCCGTCCGACTTGCATGCTTAAGACGCGCCGCCAGCGTTCGTTCTGAGCCAGGATCAAACTCTCCATAATTAATGGCCGCAGGCACGAAGCCTGCGGCCATTCGCTTAAATTTTCCCCCTAGCTTTTCGGCAAGGAAACCGGAAAACGCTTCGGAAGCACGACCCTTTCGGGGATATTACTCTCTCAGCACCGTTTCCCTGCCTGCGCCATATCTTCTATGGCAGATGCTATCTTTCTTCCCTTCCCTGATGCCTGTCAAAAATCAGTGCCGACAGCCCTTCCAAGCCACCGATCCCGCAAAAAAAACAGATGCCTTACAGCTTGCTCTCTGCGAATGAACTGAATATACCACGCCGGCGCACATTTTGTCAACTCTTTTCCTGTATTTTTTTTAATTTTTTCCGTGCATAGCCGCAGTCAGCCGCGCGCGAAAATAACCCGCACGTTTAAACTGTTTCCTGCATAAGTCGAATGCCCTATCTCTAATACGCCAATGCGTCGACTCCCGCGTCACCGCTGCCTTCAATGCGGACAAAAACCTTATTGGGAAGGCACGCCGCCCACTCCCCGTTCAAGGAAAGCGGCTGGTGTATAACGCATACCTTATTTGCGCACGGCGAATCGGCAAAATAAACCGTCCCGCCCCGTATAGCGATTCGGGAATCGCCGATTGCGCCGGGTATGCGCACTTCTTCGTCTCGGTCGAGCGGGTACACCCACTGCCCCGAAGGGGATTCGATATGCGCCACCGCCCTGCCTTCACGCCGACCGGCGGCATATATGAACGAGAATACCGCCGCCCCGACCGACAGCGCAATAAACACAAAGTCAAACGGGCGCAATAGACTGGCTTTTTTATGCACCGCAGCACGCCGCTCCGTGCGCCACTTCCCCGCATACGTCCGAAAGCCGGAGCAAGGCGCCGACGGGCAGCGTTTCCACACGGGAACCGGGCGCGATTTCCGCCGCCGCAAGCGCCGTCTCCGTTGCGGCAGCGCTGCCCAAAAACGGCAGCAGGTTGTTCCTGACGGTTTTCCGGCGGGAAGCAAACAGCGCGCGGACGAGCGCGATAAACCGGCGCGGGCTATTGCAGGCGGGAAAATCCGCCGCAGGCACCAGCCGCACGGCACAGGAATCCACGCTGGGCGAGGGATAAAAGCCTGCCCGCGCGATATTCAGCGCCGGCGTTACCGCGTATGCCCACCGGCACAGCACCGAAAACGCCGAATACGCCTTGCTCCCCGGTTCCGCGCACATGCGGCAGGCGACTTCTTTCTGCACGGTAACAACCGCCAGCGGGAACCGGATTCCGGCAACGACGGTGCCCGCAATCAGCGTCGCCGCGATATTATAAGGAAGATTGCCGAAAAACCGAGCGGGCATTCCCTGCGTTTCGAGCGTCGGTTTCCACGTCTTGAGCACGTCGCCCGGCACGCAGGCAAGCCGCCCAGCCGCCGTTTCGGGGGCAAAAAGCAGTGCGAGCACATTCAAGAATCCCCGGTCAACCTCGAACGCCGTAACCCGCGCGCCCCGCGCGAGCAGCCCGCTCGTCATTGCGCCGAGTCCCGGACCGACTTCCCACACGGACTGCCCGTCCGAAATGTCGAGCGCGTCGAGCAGCTTTGCGCGGGCGGCGGGGCTGACGAGGAAGTTCTGCCCGAACTTCTTCCGCATAGCCAGACTGTTCGCTTCGAGGAATTTCTTGAGCATGCGCGGGGAATCATAGTCGGGAAGCAGCCGGTTCTCTGCCGCGCCAGTCACAGCGGCAGCCCCACAATGAAAACCTGCGGAATCTGCGCAAACGCTCCGGTCACGCAGATTATGGCACGGTACATAAGGCGCATTATAGCGCCCAGCGGGAACAAAAGGAAGGGCGCGGCGAGCGACAGCGCGACGCAGACGGCGCCGGCTATGAGGAAAAGCGACACAAGCGGCGAGACGGCCGCCGAGGCGACGAAGCCGCTCGGCGCGACGCAGCCCCAGCAAAACGCCGAAATCGGCGCGGTGCCGAGCGCGGCTCCGGCAGACGCGGATATGCCCGCCGCGCCGGGGGAAAACCTCAGGCGGCACAGCGGCAGGCGAAGCGCCTCGCCGAACACGAAGATGCCCGCAAGCCCGCCGTAGGACAGGATGAACGAGAGCGCAAACACGTCTTCGGGGGCGAGCAGCGCGTGCAGGACGAAACAGGCGGCGAGTCCGGCGCGCGCGTCTATTCTTTTGCCGCAAAAGCGGGCGGCGGCGGCGAGCGCAAAGCCGATAAACGCCCGCCGGAGCGACGGGGAAAAACCCGCGAACCACACGAACAGCGTTATGAACAAAAACGACGCGCAGCCGCTGACGGCGCGCCCGCCGCGTTTCGTCAGGCGTCTCGTAAAACCGGAGAACACGGACAGGTGCATTCCCGACAGCGCCAGCACGTGGGCAAGCCCCGCTTTTCTGAACGCGTCCGACACGTCCGGGTCGACATACTCCGTCGTGCCCGCCGCGAGCGCCAGAAACAGCCCGCCCGCGTCTCCCCACGCATACAGAACGCGCTTGAACTCCAGCCGGCACGCGGCGCGGAACCGGGCGAGCCGTTCGCCGAATGCCAGCCTGCCCGTTTCGGCATACTCCGCGCTATCCGCGAAAAAGACGGGCATATCCGCCGTGCCGTTCGCCGTATTCGCGGCGGACATTTTGCCCGCGAATGCGAGCGACACGCCCGAATCGACGACCGGCGTCTGCGCCGAGCGGTTCCGGGAATAGAGCCTGCCGGGGAGCGGCGCCTCGTACAGCGCGGCAGGGATAAAGACAGTGATTCGCCCGCGAGCTTCCGAGCCTGCCGCAAACGCGCCGAGTTTGCCGGAGACTGAGCGCAGCTCGAGCGCGAGCCGGTATGCGCCCGACCGGGTTTTCGTTGGCGCAGAGAGCGCCTTTCCGGAGACGCCGGTAATCGCGTGCGGGGGAAGGAGCGAGGCGAACCGGCGCTTGTGCGTCCGGGGCAGGACGCCGCCGTAGATAAGCGCGGCAAAAAGCAGCGCGGCGGCGCAGACACAGCGTGTGCTCACGCCGCTTATATGGCATTTGCGGCGCCGCGTCAGGCACGTGCGTTGCCCGCGCTTTGCGCGGGCAACGTCCGAGTTCTCTGAAAGAACTCGGCAGATAGGTTTTCCCCCTATGCTTTCACCTATGGGCAAAGGCATAGAGGCACGCGCCGACTGGGTTTGCCGAAAGCCGTCATGACGCGCACGCGGAACAGAGGCGCTGTCTAGAGCGGAACAGCGGCGCTGTCTAGGGCGGGACAGAGACACTGTTCTAGGTAGTGTGGACTAAAGAGGAGGAGAGAGGTAAAAAGGGAGATATGAATGAAATACTCCACAGCAAACTATGGAATATTTCATTAAAATCGTTTTCGGCACCCTCAAACGCTGGCGAGGAATCGCTACGCGCTATGCAAAGCTTACCGTTTCCTTCATCGTTGCTATTCATATCAGGTGTTTTCCTTTACATCCACCTTCAAGTCCACACTACCTAGGCGGGAGAGAGGCTCTGTCTAGGGCGGACGAGAGGCTCTCGTGTGGGCGGACGAGAGGCTCTCGTGTGGGCGGACGAGAGGCTCTCGTGTGGGCGAACGAGAGGCTCTGTTCCAGCCTAACGAGAACCTCCCGCGCGGGCGGCTCGGCTGCCGCCGCCGCTTTTGTGCCCCAAAAATATTGACAGGGCGCGGAACATATTGTATGCTTTTATGCATATTACACGTATTGGAGGCAAAAGATGAATGCGGCGAAGAGGTTTTTGACGGGCGCAGCCGTAGCGGCGGGCGCGCTGGGAATCGGGGCGGGCGTGTTTTTCGCCTGCCGGCAGGAACTGTCGCCGGGCGCGCGGAGCGGGTCGGCGGGCGCGGAGCGCAGACCAAAAGCCGCAAAGTTTGACGACGGGGACTACGACTTCTACTTCAAAAATGGCGCGCACGTGCACGGCGACTGCGACGGGTACAATTCGGAGCCGGGCGGCAAGACGAAGATTTACGAGTGGTCCCAGAGCGATATTAACAAGTGGGAGAAACGCCTGCTCGCGGCGGGAGTCAAGCCGGAAGTGTACCGTGCCGGCATATTCAGCGATCCTGTCGGCGACGAAGGGCTGTACTGCTGGGCGCGCTTCGACACCGCCCTATTGAACGGAATCGGATACACGGGCAGAGACCGTTTGACGAACGTTAGAGATAACGACATAGCGTTCGTTGCGGCGAACGGAAAAACGACGAAACTAGAGCGTATATGTGCTCTGACGTATGCCCGCGCCGGCGAAGGCTTTGAACTTCACAACAGTGGGGCGCTCGGTTTTCCTGACACTGAAGGCGCTTCCAAAAACCAGCGGAGCAGAGCGGCTCCGTCGCTTCTGTTTGTAATGCATGACCCTTCCCGGGCTGAAGCCGCTGAAACGGCTTTACGGAACGCGGGAATACGAGTGCTTGAGGTATACAGGACTGAAAACACTAATAATAGTGATAGGGACAACTACATAGTCGCGGACGCGAGCGACATAGACTGGTTTGCCTACAGCGAGTGAGCGGCGTTACCCGCGCCGCGCGCGGGTAACGACCGAGTTTCTTGAGGAAACTCGGCAGCAGAGGGCGGGCTGGTGAACGGCATAGACGCGAAAGAGCGGGGTGAAAACCCCGCTCTTTTTTTATGCCCGAACGCGGCGCGGGCGGGTGCCTCGTGCCCGCTCACGCAGGCGTCTCGCGCCCGCCCTAGCAGGTGTCTCATGCCCGCCCGTGCAGGTGTCTCATGCCCGCCCGTGCAGGTGTCTCATGCCCGCCCGTGCAGGTGTCTCATGCTCACCCGTGCAGGGGTCGGCTTGCCTCTATGCAGAGTTTGCCGTGCGCTTGCGGCGTGCGGCAAACTCGACCGTTACCCGAAAGGGTAACGCCGCGCCTCTGTGCTGTCCAGCACGCTGACGCTGTGCCGCTCTAAACAGAGGCTCTGTGCTGCTCTAGACAGAGGCTCTGTCCTGCCCTAGGTAGAGGCACTGTTCTGCTCTAAAACAGAGCCGCCCGTGCGCCCCGCCCTCCCCGCCTCTTTCACTGATCGCTAGCCGCTGCCCCCAGCGCCGCGCTCGCCCGTTCCCACTCCGCGTTCAGCCGCGCAAGCCGCGCCTCCGCTTCCGCGATTCGCCGGTGCAGCGCGCGGCTCTTGTCCGGGTCGCGGTAGTTTTCCGGCTCGGCGAGCTCCGCCTCCAGCGCCGCTTTCTGCGCCTCCGCGTCCGTAACCGCCTCCACAAGCCGCGCTTCCTCGCGCTCCGCCTTTGCCCGCTCGCTCCGCCGCCGCTTCTGCGCCTCCCAGTCCGGCGTGTCAGGCGGCGCGGCGGGCTTTCCGCCGGTTTGCCCCGCCCGCTTTTTCCCGCCCGAATCCGCCGCCCGCGCCGCGACTTTTGCCGCGGGTTCCGCGGCGTCTGCCGCTTCCCGTTCGAGGCGTTCGAGGTAATAGCGGTAATCGCCGGGGAACAGGCGGGCGTTGCCGCGCGGGGATTCGGCGGCGGGCGTGAGTTCCAGCACGCGGGTCGCGAGGCTTTCGATAAAGGCGCGGTCGTGGGACACAAAGACGAGCGTGCCGCCGAAATCCCTGAGCGCGGACAGCAGCGCGTCTTTTGAATACAAATCGAGGTGGTTCGTCGGCTCGTCGAGAATCAGGAAGTTCGCCGGCTTCAAAAGCAGGCGGAGGAGCGCGAGGCGGCTTTTTTCGCCGCCGGAAAGCACGGACGCGCGTTTGTACGCGTCGTCGCCTCGGAACAGGAACGCCGCGAGCAGGTCCCGCGACTTGGTCGCCAGTTCCTGCGGCGCCTCTGATTCGAGCAGGTCGAGGATTCGCGCATCGCCGGGCAGCGAATCGGCGCTGTCGCCGGAAAAATAGCCCGCCTGCACGCCCGCGCCGTAGCGTACCGTGCCGCCGGACGCCGCGCTCCGTCCGGCGATGACGCGGAGCAGCGTCGTTTTGCCCGCGCCGTTCCGCCCCGCGACGACGAGCCGCTCGCCTCTGGCTATGGTCAGGTCGAGCCCCTCGATGACGGCGGGCGCGCCCTCGGCATAGCGCTTCGAGACGCCTTTGAGCGTGCAGGCCGTGCTGCCCGAATGCGGGGCGGGCGGGAACGAAAAGCGGATATGCTTGAGCGCGTCGGGGAGCTCTATGCGCTCCATTCTGTCGAGCATCTTCTGCCGCTCCTGCGCCTGCGCCGCTTTCGTCGCCTTTGCCCCGAAGCGGCGGATAAAGTCCTCCATATGGCGGATTTCTTCCTGCTGTTTTTCGTAGCGGGCGACGAGCGTTTCGAGTTCGGTCTGCCGCGCCTGCTCGTAGTGGCTGTAGTTGCCCGGATAGCGGCGAAGCTCGCCGTTGAACAGCTCGTACACGTCGCGCACGGCGACGTCCAGAAAGTAGCGGTCGTGGCTCACGAGCAGAAAGCCGCCCGAAAAGCCGAGCAGGAAACGCTCCAGCCAGTCCCGCGCCTCAAGGTCGAGGTAGTTCGTCGGCTCGTCCAGCAGCAATATGTCGGGCTGTTCGAGCAGCGTCTTCGCCAGCGCGATTCGCATCTGCCAGCCGCCCGAAAACTCGTCCGCGCGCCGTCCGAAGTCCCCCGTCTTGAAGCCCAGCCCTCGCAGCACCTGTTCCATAAGCGCGTCGCGGCGGTGCCAGCCGGAGTTTTCCAGCTTCTCGCTCAGCTCCTGGTGCCGCGCCAGAAGCGCCGCGCCGTTCGCGGGATTCCCGGCGAGCAGGTCGGCGAGACGGGCGATTTCCGCCTCCGTCTCATAGCCGGAGCGGAACGCGCGGTCGGCTTCCTCGCGGAGCGTCGCGCCCGAATGCCCGTCCGGCGCGCCGGACTGCGGCAGGTACGCGATGCGCGTCCCCTTCTGCACGGCGCGCTCCCCCGAATCACAGTCGATAATGCCCGCCATTGCCTTGAGGAGCGTGGTTTTGCCGGAACCGTTCGCGCCGGCGAGCGCCGCCTTCGTGCCGGCGGATAGACAGACGGACACGCCCTTCAGGATATGCCGCCCGCCGAACGCGAGTGACAGCTTGGAAAACTGGGCAAACGCCATGATTCCGCCACTATATACGCTTTTTCGCGCCGAGTCTCGGCGTTCGGTTTTGCCCCTACTCCGCGAGTTTGCACGGCAAACTCGGTAGCAACGCCGAGGGCATTGCGGCAGTTTCTTGAAGAAACCCGGCATAAAGGTAAAACGGAAGCGCGCCGAATGTGCCGCCGGCAGGACAAGGGTCTCCGGGAAAAGCTGGCGGATATCGCAATAGGCGAACACCGAGGATACCTTAAAATCGTCTTCGGCACCCCCAACCGCTGGCAAGGGCGGGGCGTTCCGGCATTCCCGCCTGTGTTCCTTGCGCCATAAGCGGGAAAGAATGCCTCCGAACGCGCGCCTTGACGATTGCCGAGCGATTTTAGTATGTTTCAGAAGCGACTATATGATACGGAAAGCAGGATGGGCAGATGAACGCGGAACAAAAACAGGAACAAGAGACGGCGGCGGCGGACGGCGCAGATAACGCGGAAGGCGCGGAGGAGCCGCACCTCTCCGACGCGGAAAGAATCGCGGCGCTCGAATGTGAAGCGGCGGAACTGAAAGACCAGTTGCTCAGAAAAGCGGCGGACTTCGACAACTACCGCAAGCGCATGATTCGGGAGAAGCAGGAAGCGTTCGACTACGCGAATGCAAACCTGCTCGGCGACCTGCTCGACAGCCTCGACAATATGGACCGGGCGCTTGAGGCGGCGGCTTCGTCGAGCGACAGCAAGACGGTGATAGCGGGCGTCGAGATGACCAAAAAGCAGTTGGTCAGCATGCTTGAAACGCGGTACAGCCTTGAAAGCTTTGGCGCAAAGGGCGACCCGTTCGACCCGACCGCGCACGAGGCTATTGCGAGTGCGGAGGCGGAGGTTGCCGAAGCGACCTGCGCGGAAGTATATTTGAAGGGATACAAGCTGAAAGAGCGCGTCATCCGGCACGCAAAGGTGCTGGTGCATATGCCGAAAAGCGGTGCGACTGACAGCGGGAACGAAGGTGCTGAAAGCACAGCGGACGGCGGAACAGGCAATACCGCTCACGCATAGCAGCAAGGAGAAGCAGATATGGGGAAGATTATCGGTATTGACTTGGGCACCACGAACTCGTGCGTGTCGGTAATGGAAGGCGGTGAGCCGGTCGTCATTCAGAACTCGGAGGGAGGGCGCACCACGCCGTCTATTGTCGGCTTTACGCAGAAAGGCGAACGCGTGGTCGGACAGCCCGCGAAGAACCAAATGGTAACGAATCCCGAAAACACGGTGTATTCTATCAAACGGTTTATCGGGCACCGCTACAACGAGCTGACCGGCGAGGCGAAAATGGTGCCGTACCACGTAGTTGACCACGGCGAAGACGTCCGCATTTCTATAGACGGCAAGGAGTATTCGCCGCAGGAAATCAGCGCGTTCATCCTTCAGAAGATGAAGAAGACGGCGGAAGACTACCTCGGCGAAACTGTTACCGAAGCGGTCATCACGGTACCGGCGTATTTCAACGACGCACAGCGGCAAGCGACGAAGGATGCAGGCAAAATCGCGGGGCTGGAGGTGAAGCGCATCATCAACGAGCCGACGGCAGCGTCGCTTGCTTATGGCTTCAACAAAGACCAGAAAGCCGAAAAGACGATAGCCGTGTACGATTTGGGCGGCGGCACCTTCGACATATCGATCCTTGAGCTGGGCGACGGCGTGTTTGAGGTAAAGTCTACAAATGGGGACACGCACCTCGGCGGAGATGATTTTGACCGCCGCATCATCGACTGGCTCGTTGCAGAGTTCAAAAATGACTCCGGCATAGACCTGTCGAAAGACCGGCTTGCGCTACAACGGCTCCGCGAGGCTGCCGAAAAGGCGAAAATCGAGCTTTCCGCCGTGGCGAGCGCAGAAATCAACCTGCCGTTTATCACGGCAGATGCGTCTGGGCCAAAGCATTTGCAGAAAACGCTGTCCCGTGCCAAGTTCGAGCAGATGAGCGACGACCTTTTGGAGCGCACGAAGGAGCCGTGCCGGAAGGCGCTCAAAGACGCAGGAATCAGCACCAGCAAAATCGACGAAGTGCTGCTCGTGGGGGGGTCGACCCGTATGCCGAAAGTGCAGCAGATAGTGAAAGAGCTTTTTGGCAAAGAAGGCTCTAAAAGCGTGAACCCCGACGAGGCGGTGGCTGTCGGCGCGGCGATTCAAGGTGGCATTCTGGGCGGCGACGTGAAGGATGTGTTGCTTCTTGACGTAACGCCGCTGTCGCTCGGCATTGAGACGCTCGGCGGTGTGTTCACGCGCCTTATCCCGCGCAACACGACGATTCCAACGCGGAAGAGTCAGGTTTTTTCCACCGCCGCGGACGGACAGACCGCTGTGTCGATTCAGGTGCTTCAGGGCGAGCGCGAAATGGCGTCGCAGAACCGACTCCTCGGCCGCTTCGACCTCGTAGGCATTCCGGCGGCTCCGCGCGGCGTGCCGCAGATTGAAGTTACCTTCGACATAGACGCGAACGGAATCGTGCACGTATCGGCAAAGGATTTGGGCACGGGCAAAGAGCAGAGCGTCCGAATCGAAAGCTCCAGCGGCTTGAGCGAAAGCGAAATCGACCGCATGGTGAAAGAAGCCGAAGCGAATGCCGAAGCGGACAAGCGCGAGCGCGAGAAAATTGAGGTACGGAACGAAGGCGACTCGCTCCTCTACGCGACCGAAAAGACGCTGAAAGAACTGGGCGACAAGGTTTCCGCCGCCGACAAGCAGAAAATCGACGACGCTTCAGCAGCGCTGAAGCAGGCATTGCAGACCGACAACCTCGACGATATTAAGGCAAAGACCGAGGCGTTGAAGCAAGCGTCCTATAAGATTGCCGAAGAGGTGTACAAGCAGCAACAAGCGGCTGGGGCGGCAGGCGACACCCCGGGCGCGAATACCGATGCAGGCAATACGGGCGCGTCCTCTGCTAGTCAAAACAAAGGGAAAGCCGACGATGTTGACTACGAAGTAGTAGACGACGAAAAATAACGCCTACGGTGCGTAACAGTAACTAACAAGAAAGCCTCTGCGGAATATGCAGAGGCTTTCTTTATATAGGTGTGAGTTACGCGCATGATTGCAGTTTATGGTCACAGAGTGTCGGTGTGGCAGGTAGTTTGTGCTGGCGAGATTTTCAATATAGGGCGGACGCTCAACAGGCTTCGGGCGGGTTTCTCATAACGGTTTAGACAGCAGAAACAAGCACAATATGCGGCGCTCTTTGCTGCCTATATGGGGAATATAAGCCGTGAAACAGTTTCTCTGAGAAAACCGCACGTTTTTCAAAAAACCATCCGTATCTCTTTGGCGCGAGATATAGAGGTTTTTTGAAAGAATAGCGGGAGTTTTTCCTTATACTAATATGCTGTTCGGCAGACGCGCACGGGCGCTCCGTGGAGGGATATACCGCCAGAATTCGGGAACTGGAACAGCATACACAAGCGGTTTTGCTGCTGGCGGGACAAGGGAATATGGAAAACGCTGGCGGACGCCGCAATAGGCGAGCCTGCCGGGGATATCTTTATGATAGATTCGACGTATATCAAGGCACACGCGGACGCATGCGGGGCACGCGGCGGCACTCAGGACATTAGCCGCACAAAAGGGGGCTGAACAGCAAATTACATTTGGCGGTTGACGAGTACGGGATACCGGCAAGCGGCATTGTGACAAGCGGTACTGTCGCGGACTGCAGCCAAGCGCCTCTCCTTATGGAGGATTTGGAGGCGGAAGCGTTCCTTGCGGACAAAGCATATGACACGAACGAGCTGCTCGATATGCTTAAGGAAGCGGATATAGCAGCAGTCATCCCTCCGGTTAAAAGCCGAAAAGAGCACAGAGCGTACAATCATGAACTGTATCGGGCACGGCACGTCATTGAAAACGTCTTCCGTGCCCTCAAGCGCTGGCGGGGAATTGCTGCGCGCTATGCAAAGCTCACCGCTTCCTTCATCGCCGCCATTCATGTCAGGTGTTTATTCCTCTACCTTCCAGTCCACGCTACCTAGTCTTTCGCGCTGCTGTGCGCTTTTTCCAAAGCCAGCAGCGCTTTTTTGCGCTCTATGCCGCCCCCGTAACCGGTAAGGCTGCCGTCCGAGCCGATAACACGGTGGCACGGGATGATGAGCGATACGGGATTATGCCCGACAGCCCCGCCGACAGCCCGCGCGGAAACGGCACCGCCTTGTTCCCGTTCAAGCTGTGCCGCGACGCCGCCGTAGCTTGCCGTTTCGCCGTAGGGAATACGCAAAAGCGCCGCCCACACTGCGCGGCGGAATGCGGTGCCTTCGGGGGCAAGCGGCGGAGTAACGTCAGGGTTTCCGCCCGCGAAATACGCCGAAAGCCACCGCCGCGCTTCGGCAAAGACCGGATAGTCCGGCGCAGGGTTTTCCGCGAACGGGGGATAATACTTTTGCCTGACAAACCACAGTCCGGTGAGATTGCCGTCTTTTGCCGCCGCGAGCATTTCGCCGAGCGGAGTGTCGATAGTGCACGTGTATATCACGGTATAAAAGTCCTTGTCGTCCTGTTACCGGAATGAGTCCAAGCCGGAAAAATCGAGCGTGGCGAAGTAATCGTCGAGGGTCTCTCTGCGGCGGATTTCCCGCACCGAGCCGTCTTCCCGCAGCAGCAGTTCGCCGCACCGGAGCTTGGCGTTATAGTTAAAGCCCATTGCGCGCCCGTGCGCCCCTGCGTCGTGAATGACGAGCAGGTCGCCGGGCGCGATTTCGGGCAGTGCGCGCTGCACCGCGAACTTGTCGCAGTTTTCGCAGAGCGAGCCGACCACGTCGTACACCTTCGTCTTGGGCGCGCTTTCTTTGCCCGCCACCGTTACCTCGTGGTACGCGCCGTACATGCCCGGGCGCATTAGGTCAGCCATGCTCGCGTCGACGCCGATATAGTCGCGGTAAATGTGCTTTTCGTGAATTGCCCTCGTAACGAGCCAGCCGTAGGGTCCGGTAATCGGACGCCCGCACTCCCAGAGTATGGCGAGCGGGTCGAGTCCCGCCGGAACGACGGTGCGGTCATAGGCGGCGCGGATTCCGAGCGACACGCGCTCGTAGTCGACCGGCTGGTCGCCGGGGCGGTACGGAATGCCGATTCCGCCGCCGAGGTCGACGAACTCGATTCGGATTCCGAGCGCGCGCTTCAGTTCGGCGGACAGTTCAAAGAGCATCGCGGCGGTTTCGACAAAGTATTCCTCGTGCAGTTCGTTCGAGGCGACCATAGTATGCAGCCCGAAGCGTTTCGCGCCGCGCTTCCGCGCGTCGGCGTATGCGGCGAAGATTTGCTCCCGCGTCAGCCCGTATTTGGCTTCCTCCGGCTTGCCGATAAACGCGTTGCCGGTTTTGAGCGGTCCGGGGTTATAGCGGAAGCAGACGAGTTCCGGCACCGCGCCGAGCGCCTGCTCCACAAAGCCGATATGGCTTATGTCGTCGAGGTTTATGATTGCGCCGAGTTTTGCCGCGTACCGGTATTCCGCCGCGGGCGTCTCGTTCGACGTGAACATGACGAGCTCGCCCCTAATGCCCGCCCGTTCGGACAGCACCAGTTCCGGCAGGCTGGAGCAGTCGGTGCCGCAGCCCTCGTCCGCGAGGAGCTTCAGCATATACGGGTTTGGGCAGGCTTTGACCGCGAAATGCTCGCGGAACGCGGGAAAGCGCGAAAACGCCTGCGTAAACCGGCGCATATTGGCGCGAATCGCTTTTTCGTCATACAGGTAAAACGGCGTGCCGTATTGCGCGGCGACCGCCTCCAGCGCGTCTTTGCCGAGCGGGAAGGGAAACATAGTGACTCCTTGCCTTTTCTTCTATGATACCCCGCCGCGGGGAAGATAGTCAATTTCGTGCATACGCTTGTTCTCGGAGGGGAAGCGTCCGCGCCGCATGCGGGCGCAAAAAAAAGCGGGGAAGCCTGTGCGCCTCCCCGCCTGAATGCCGGCGTTTCTCTTACGGGGAACGCCCGATACCGCAGTCGCTTTATTACCGCTGCGCAAAGGCCGCCATTCATGTCAGATGTTTGTTTCTCTGCCTTTAAGTCCGCGCTGCCTAGTATCTCAATATCCGAAAGACAGTCCAATTTCGGCATTATTCTATAATGACTTCTTTATAAACTACGGGCAAGCGGGCGTCCTTGCCGAAATCGCGTGACGTTGTGGCGGGAAAATACTATTCTACGAAGGTTTAGTAGAACACTACGAAGGTTTAGTAGTGCACTACGAAAGGTTGGTAGTACACTACGAAGGTTTGATAGTGCACTACGAAAGGTTGGTAGAACACTACGAAGGTTTGATAGTGCACTACGAAAGGTTGGTAGTGCACTACGAAGACTTGGTAGTACATAAAAATAGGCGGGCGGGGTTATCAACGTTCCCCCAGCCGGAGACTTCATTCCCAGCGCGGACTGCTTGGTTTGCGCAAGAGCCGCAAAGACTTCCGGCTCTGTGCCCGACGGGTAATCCCGCCGCCGCAAGGCAAAAAGGCGGGGTCTGGACACGATATCCGAAACGTGCTACGGTATGAACGTCTTTCGGGCGATTAGCTCAGATGGTTAGAGTACAAGCATGACACGCTTGGGGTCACTGGTTCGATTCCAGTATCGCCCACTAAAACATTCCCCCGTATAGAGTTAGATAGAGGCTTCGCGCAATTTTGCGCCGAGCCTCCGCATAAACGGCAGTCCCGCGCCGTTGCAGGATTGCCGCTTGTACGGCGGCGCAGGAAAGCTGCCGTGCATATCGCCGGAGAGGCGCGTTGTGCGGGCAAAAACGTGCGGTAGTCTAGGAAAAACAAGCGCACGTTTTTTTGCCGGGGTGCGGGAGTTTTTGCAAAAAGGCGCGCATGAAAAAAGGGAGAGAACAAAGCGGAATATATCAGCCGAGAGCGCCGCTTATCCGCTACCCGCCCGCACAAAGCGCTGCTTCGGCGCGGAACACTATCCGCCGTATCAGGGCTTCTCTATTTGTATAGAACCGAGGTGCAATACCTGACTGTATATCAGCGCAAGCGTTTCGGCGTTTTGCCCTACCGATACCGCATACGCGTTGACGAACCAGCCGTCCGTCGAAGAGCTTGTAGTCTCCTTCACGTCGGAATCGATGTATTGTGGCACGTCGTCATCGGTAGCATTGGGATAGTGGTCTGTACGATAAAACCCAAACGTTTTCTTCTTTACACTCCGAAGCGGCTCTGCGATTTTTGTTCCCGTAGCAGTGCCTGTCCGTATGCCCGCCGACATATCGTCCTCAGCGCCTTCCGTACAAAGCCGAATATATATCCACGCCGTGTAATTCTTAGGAATCAGAATACTGCTTTCTTCGTCGTCTAGCCTTTTGAATCCAAGCTTTTCATATTCAAGCGACACCATTTTATTGAAGCCGCTGGAAGAATACGCTGTGTTTGCATAGCTTATCGAAGCGGCGTCGGCGCTGCGGTCGCCTTCGCTGGCGTAAATCCGATAATACACCTCCGTTCCCTGAAAAGGAGGGCTGGGGTTATCGGCAGGACTGAAGGAAAAATATCGCTCCACCGCCTGAGTTGGGTTTGAAACGACGTTGCCTGACGGCGGCTCCAAAAGCGTATAGTCTTCGATGCCGCAGGAAAAAAACAAAACGGCAAGCGATAAAACGGGAAACGCCCTGAACGAAACGCCCTGCTTCATACGCGCTTTCATTGAATCCGCTTTTCGGCGCGCAACGCGATAAGCCTGCTCTGTGCCAGTTCCGCCCATAAATCATCGGGATACCTATCGGCGAGTTGCGCATAATGCAGTGCGGCGCCCTCATAGTCGCCGGATTCGTCCTTGATTCGCCCCATATTGGCTATCGCGTGCGTTTTAAGCAGGAAGTTTTCGTCGTTCGCCGCTTTTGCATAATACGAAAGCGCGCCGTCGGTGTCGCCGAGTTCTTCGCAGCACACCGCCGCATTATACCACGCGAGCCGAGCGGTGTACGCTTTCGGCTGTATCGACGCCGCCAAAAGCCACGCGTCCCGCGCCTCCGCCCACTGTTTGTTCTGGAAAAACAGCTCGGCTTTCAGCATGTTCCCACGGGTGCCGACGATATTTTTTGCGGAAGCAAACGGTTCCAATTCGCCGAGCGCGACGCTCCGCATATCGCTCTTCGCTTTCTCGTCCGCTTCGTTTTTAGCAGTGCCACCCAGAGGGTTTTGGGAATCTTCGCTATCAGCGTTGTCTGCGACACTGGAGGACCTATTTAAGGCTGAAGTGAGCTTAAAAGAAATCGCGTCGATTTCGGCAAGTCTTTTTTTATGCGACGTATTCAGAATGACCGTAACGCACCCAATGCCGATAGCGGCTACGAATAACATGACTACCGTAAGCAGAAAAGCAAACCGATATCTTATAAAGAACTGCACGAAGCGTACCGTTTCTGTTTGTTTGCCGTGCGGTGTCTTCATTCCCGCTTTTCCCCGAAAACGCTAATTGGTTTTTATTTTGAGCAAATCGCCAAGCGTGAATGCATTGTCTTTCTCGTCATGCTTTGAAGTCATATACTGGGCGATTTCGTCCCGCTTCTGTTTTTCTTTGAGTTTTCGGACAGAAAAAGCCGACTGTTGCTTTTCGATATTCGTTTCGAGTACAAGCACGTTGATTTTATCGCCGACTTTATACTGCTTTACTGCTTCCGCAAAGTTCTCGTTTTTTTCAACTAGATCGGCACGGTTGACCAACCCTTCTATACCTTCGGAAGCGCGGACAAACAAACCGAAACCGGTTATTGAAGCAATTTCACCCTCAAAAGCAGACCCGGACGGGTGCGCGGAAGCAAACAATTGCCACGGGTTTTCGGTCAGATGCTTTATGCTCAAGCGGATGCGTCGGTTTTTTGGGTTGTTCTCAATAATAACGGTTTCAACTTCCTGCCCGACCGATAATTCGCTTCCGGGGTGCCGAATTTTTTTTGTCCACGAGTAGTCATCAATATGGAGAAAAGCGTCAATTCCTTCTTCCAACTGAATAAACGCTCCCGCCTTTATTACTTTGGTGACGGGACGGGTAAGTCGCATATTAACCGGATATCTTTCTGACACGGTATCCCACGGGTTTTCCATGGCTTGCCTTAAACTGAGCGAAACGCGCCCCGCCTGAATATCGTAGCCGAGCACTTTGTATTCAACCTTATCGCCTATTTTAAGCATATCGGACGGATTGCCGATTTTCTTTGTCCACGAAAGCTCACTGACGTGGGCAAGTCCTTCAATGCCGAAAGAAAGCTCAATAAACGCACCGAACTCAGTCAATTTAGTTACAGTCCCAGTAGC
>NZ_BBPW01000013.1:0-16744 GCF_001028545.1 Treponema endosymbiont of Eucomonympha sp.
ACGCTGAATCAAGGAAAATAGTTATGAAAAAAGTTTTGCTGTTACAATCTCTGGTTTGCTGTATTTTTCCCTTGCATTATTCGGGTGCGCTAACGAATCGGACGCAGTGTCTAAAGAAGACTCGCTAGGCAGTGTGGACTGGAAGGTAGAGGAATAAACACCTGACATGAATGGCGGCGATGAAGGAAGCGGTGAGCTTTGCGCAGCGCGTGGCAATTCCGCGCCAGCGTTTGAGGGCACGGAAGACGTTTTCAATGACGTGCCGCGCCCGATACAGTTCATGACTGTACGCTCTCTGCTCTTTCCGGCTTTTAACCGGAGGGATGACGGCTGTTATATCCGCTTCCTTAAGCATATCGAGCAGTTCGTTCGTGTCATATGCTTTGTCTGCAAGGAACGCTTCCGCCTCCAAATCCTCCATAAGGAGAGGCGCTTGGCTACAGTCCGCGACAGTACCGCTTGTCACAATGCCGCCTGCCGGCATCCCGTACTCGTCGACTACCAAGTGCAATTTGCTGTTCAGCCCCCTTTTGTGCGGCTAATATCCTGAGTGCCGCCTTGTGCCCCGCACGCGTCCGCGTGTGCCTTGATATACGTCGAATCTATCATACGGATATCCCCGGCAGGCTCGCCTATTGCGGTATCCGCCAGCGTTCTCCATATTCCCTTATCCCGCCAGCGGCAAAACCGCTTGTGTATGCTGTTCCAGTTTCCGAATTCTGGCGGTATATCCCTCCACGGAGCGCCTGTGCGCGTCTGCCACGCTACCGCGTTGATAAACAAACGGTTGTCTTTCGCCACTCCCCCGCGTTTCCCTGCCTGTCCGGGCAGCAGTTCTTTTATCCGTTCCCACGCCTCGTCGCTTATATCATGCCGGTGAATGCCTTCATTTTCTTTCATGCTTCCCATTTTACCTCTTTCCCCTTATCCAGTCCACACTGCCTAGGTAGTGTCTCTGTTCTGCCCTAGACAGTGTCTCTGTTCTACGTTCTTGGTTATATTCTCCCCACTGTGGTCTCTGTTCTGCCCTAGACAGTGTCTCTGTTCTACCCTAGACAATGTCTCTGTTCTACCCTAGACAGCGCCTCTCTGCCGCCCATATCGTTACCTCTGTTAAGCCCCTAACGCCGCCTCTGATACGCCCATATCGCTGCCACTCTGCCGCCCATATCGCTGCCACTCTGCCGCCCGTATCGCTGCCTCTGTTACGGGCATATCAGAGCCTCTGATATGGGCGTATGAGCGCGGCGCGGCTTTGCCTATACGCCGCGTTCGGCTACCACCGAACGTCCGAGTTCTCTGAAAGAACTCGGCAGATAGGTGAAGCCCCTGTACCGCATAGTAACGTTTTGCGCGCAAAAAAAAGGAGCGGCGAGAGCCGCTCCTTTAAGTCCGCCCCGCAAGTTAGATTGCGGCGGTGCTGCGCCGTGTTTTTAATCGTTGATAACTACCGTTGATGTTGGACCATTCCAAACTATATTCCACCGTGACATTATATCTCTGCCAATTAATACACCAAAATTTCCTGGGTCATTTAAATTACCTGCGATGTTAAAATTTAATTTGCAAGAGCCAATCTGTAAGTCTCTATGAGGATTTATTCCGCCGCGAAAAAGCAAATCAATTGCAAATGTTGGCATTGTAATTAATCCGGCAGCGGTAAAATTTGGTGAAACACCTGTCGGCAATAATTTCAAATGCTTTGCCAGCCCAATATCTATAGCCGTAGTGCTTGCTCCTGTGTCAAAAAGAGCCATTACGGTAGGTGAAGGTGCAAATGATTTGTTAAAGCCCGGTGTCTTCAAATAAGCACTAGCAGTAGAGATAATAACCGGAAGCGTTAAACCTCCTAACATTAGCGGCTGTGGAGAATACGCTATTCTCACTTTTGTCCCCGGCGGCAGAGCAGGGTTTATATTAATATCGCTTTTTTGACTAAAAATATGAGCCATTGATTTCCTCCCTTACGCTATCGCCGCGTTTAGATAATTTATGATATCTTTATCTGACAAAACCTGTTGTATGATATATTCATCAGCCGAATATTGCGCAACAGCCGCCGTTAGTGCCGAATCAAACGCGTCAAAAGCCTCCACGATTTTGCTATCGTGGATAATTACGAATTTCATTTTGTACAAAGGATTGGATATTAAACTTTCGAGGTTATCCCGAAAGTATTGTATATTAGCCTTTTGTTTTTCACTAAAAAACTCTTCCATACTTCAACGCCTCTCTAGAAAATAAAGATATGAGCATAGGCTAAAAGCGTCAAGCGTTCCCAGTAGGGAACGTCCGAGTTCTCTGAAAGAACTCGGCAGATAGGTGAAGCCCCTGTACCGCATAGTAACGTTTTGCGCGCAAAAAAAGGAGCGGCGGAAGCCGCTCCTTTAAGTCCGCCCCGCAAGTTAGATTGTAGCGGGGCTGCGCCGTGTTTATCTGAACGTTACGCCGAGCTTTATCGGGAACGACAGCGAGGTGGGCTCAAATTCGTGCGTCTCAAATATGGGTCGTCCTTCGGTCTGCTTCCTTGATAAACCGCTAGGCGGGCGTATCGGTGGGATTCCTCGGTAGCCGCAGTAGCCGCTTATCCGTATTACAACATATAGGCTTTCGCCACTCGGCAAGCCCGCTCGGTAGTTTCCTGCGCGGAAACCGCTGGCAAAGCCTCTCGGTAGTCTCAACATATCCCAGCGCGCCGACTGGCGCTTTTCATAGGCGACAGAGCAAAGCGACGAAGGGTAAACCGTATCTTAAATGACGTTTTTGTGCCCTCGAACCCGCAACCCGATTTCAAGGTTGAACGTAGCAACAAAAACCCGCTACGCTACCCAGCCCGTCACGGACGGCGGGCTGGGCATACGGCAAAATCGTACATTCTCATATTCTTTTAGTTAAATGTATAGTTTTGTGAATCTAAAAATCGATATAATTCAAAGCCGTATTTTTCAATTTCAGGTCTGGTGCTGATATTTTTTTTATGAAACGGCAGCACCGTTTAATTTGAAATTTTTTTATAAATGTTTCTATTTCCGGTACCGTTATTAACATTTCAAGTGTGTCTAGTAATTGTTTATTAGCGGTTGATTTTGACGAGTCATTAGAACTCTTTTTTATTTCGACCAATAAAAAATCATCCGTTTGTTTAACCAGATACATGATAATATCACAGCGTTGTTTTCCACGCTGAACAGGATTTGGCAAACTGGTAAGAAACTTATCATAGTTGATAATTACAATATTATATCCATTTCCATTAGTGAACCGAGATGTTCCCGCGTTTTTATTTGGATATAATGCCAAACAGCCACAGACATCGTCAGTCGAAAAACAGATGTCATTGGTATTTTTCTTTTCTATCTTGGCGTTATTTCGGACATCATCCAGCGTTTTACTTATCAAAGCATGATGTTTATCATAATAATAATCAACAAACTCATTTTTCAGTAAATTATCCACGTTGTTACTTTAGCCCTTCGTATTCGTCATAGATTGCATTTATTGGTTCTGAGAGAGGATTTGTATCTATGAGTCGTTTGTTAGTAATCTTTAAATCATGCAATTTGCCGTCTTCAATCTGGTAAACCCCCATGTCATCATACTTATAGTTTGACGCTTTGTTTTCCTTGTCATGGCGTTGAATCAACAGGTTAAGGTGATTTATGATATATGGACTATGTGTTGCCATCATAACGGTCATGTTGTATCCGTTATGTTTCTGAATAAAACAGCGGTTTACGATAAAGTCAATTAAACTTCGCTGACTTTCAGGATACAGGCTCAATTCCGGTTCTTCGATATGAATGTGGATATTTCTGTGTTTAATGCCACTGATATTTAGCCCTGCCTTAAAATCCTTTAGGCTGTCGCTTCTCGACATATATCCGAAAATAATATCATTGAATTGTTTCGCAAAATCATAATGTTCGGCAAAATATTCAACAATTACAGAAAGCGGCACAACGGTTTGCATTCCTGAAGATGCGTCTTCAAAATTGATAGTATAATCGTTTCCCTTAATAAAATGCTTCACACCGAGGCTAGTTTGTTTTCTGAAGTATTGAATATTTAAATAATCTATAGCCATCTCCTTTATAGGATCTGAAGCAAGCCAGAAATCATCACGGGTTTCTTTCAAGAAGAAATCGTCACGTATGTCAACCTTATTTGCAAGAATATCAGGGATTATATTTCTCCTGTCGCCGATAAACGCCATTTTTTCCAGACTTAATTCATCTTCCGGAACTATTTTAGACATTCCGAGTTTGGCTCTGTAATGAATAATAGTTTTTCCGTTTTGATAGCGTATTTCGGAATCAGAACGCAGGTATTTGAAAATGCCGTTGTTTTTTAAATATTGCTTAAAATCAAAGCTAAACGGCGAGTGTGATATTTTTGCGTACCTCAAATAGGAGCGGATATTGAGCATTTTATATAGCCAGCGGAACAGAACAAGCACCTTCATAATCGTGCTTTTTCCGCTTCCGGATTCACCGATGAACACCGTAAACGGGCGAATGTCATCTATCTCTATCTCTTTGATAGGGCCAAAATTTTTAATAAGAATTGATTCTTTCATGTTTTGTCAGTTATCTCCGTGTCAAACCCGCTTTACCGCCGCTTCTCCGTGTTTCTCTAATATAAATCCGTCCTTTAAGACACTTCCTGCATAAAAAAGCCCCGCAAGTTAGGTTGCAGCGGGGCTGTGCCGTGTTTATCTGAACGTTACGCCGAGCTTTATCGGGAACGACAGCGAGGTGCGCTCGTATTCGTGCCGCTGAAATATGGGTCGTCCTTCGGTCTGCTTCCTTGATAAACCGCTAGCCGCTTACCCGTATTACGGTATTTAGGCTTTCGCCCCTCGGTAATCCCGCTCGGTAGCCACCTGCGCGGAAACTCCCAGCAAAGCCTTCTTGATAAACTCGGTAGCCGCTTATCCGCCCTATGGGTTTTCGCCTTTCGGCATATTGCTCGGTAGCCTTACTGGTGGAAACCGCCAACGAAGCCTTCTTGATAAACTCGGTAAATGCTTATCCGCCCTATGGCTCTCTATGCTTGCCTATATGCAGAGTTCCTTCAGGGAACTCGGTCGTTCGGCTACCGCCGAACGCCTTATCCGCCCTATGGGTTTTCGCCTTTCGGCATATTGCTCGGTAGTCTTACTGGTGGAAAACGCCAGCAAAGCCTTCTTGATAAACTCGGTAGCCGCTTATTTGCCCTATGGCTCTCTATGCTTGCCTATATATAGAGTTCCCTCAAGGAACTCGGTCGTTCGGCTACCGCCGAACGCCTTATCCGCCCTATAGGTTTTCGCCTTTCGGCATATTGCTCGGTAGCCTTACTGGTGGAAACCGCAACGAAGCTTTCTTGATAAACTCACTCGATGCTTATCTGTATTATGGCTTTCGCCCCTCGGTAATCCCGCTCGGTAGCCTCCTGTGCGGAAACTCCCAGCAAAGCCTTCTTGATAAAGAAGGTAGGTGCTTATCCGTATTACGGTTCTATTTGCGCATATAAAAAAAGAAGCAACTCTCGTCTATCTTATCTTAAAAGGATAAGATAGATAAGTATTATTTAACAAAGTCTTCTAAGAATTGTTTAAGATCTTTGTTTGGTTCAGCATTTTTAAGCGCATCAAAATTAATTCCTTTTTTTGCAGCCTCTCTGTGCGTCATTTTATAAAAAGGACTATCAAAATATATTACTTTGGTTTTTAATAAATACTTTAACATATCTTGGTTAATTTGACTGGTTTTTACAACAGTATTAATTAAATCAGCAAAACGCGCAATAGAATCACGTTTGTCCTTCCTAAACCAACGCAATATCTTGCGCAAAGCAAGCATAGCGTTATCTATATTCTTTAAGTCGCTCTCTTCTTTTTCTTTGAAGTAATTTGCAAATGGGTACATTCTTCCGTTGGGATAAAACATATTAAAATTTTTATTGCCGGAAGATGTTATGGCAAGATCCTTAGAAAATTTAAATGTCGTTTCTGAAGAGAGATAGATAGGCTTCTCCAAATTGTGGCATATTATTTCCAGTTTCTTTGGATGAATGATAATTTTACCTTTTGTATATACTTCAGCATTGTATATACTAAATTCGTCGCCCTTTGAATAAAATTCAATATCCAAATCAGTATGTATAGACATATTACGAAGGTGATTTATAAACGCCAAATTTGTACCTGTATTTATTGATATATTTTGAGGAAGGGTTGCTTGATTTATTTCATAAGATAGCACAAGTCTCTCGTTATCATTGTATATTACAGCAAAAATTTCTTCTTTAGCCATAGACCGCACTGACTCATACATTATTCCAATATGTTGTGCTTCTATATCATTTGCTTTACGCTTAGTCAGATAAAAATCCCAAAATAAGGGGGTTATATTAAAGAACTTAGTCTGCGCAAAAGAAAACACAGCATCTGTATGCTTCGTTGATAAGAGAGTAGCACAACAGAAATCTTGGAAAACTGCCGAGACAAAGTTCTTGCCGTCCTTTAAAAAAGGATGATTCCTTATCGTAGTTTTTACAGATGTAATATATGCAGAAACAATGGTATTCGGCAAATTATAACTGGTTATTTTGCTTTGTATATCAAGTTCAGTCCCCGCTGAGATATATACCAGATAATCCAACTGTTCTTCCACAGAATAAAATTTGTCTATTATTAAAGATGAAGATGAAAATGTTTTAACATCTGCGTTTGTTTTAAAACTATCAAGGAATTTTTTTTGCTCGCGAATTAAGATGTCATTAATAATCTTGATTATTATTTTCCGACTAAAATCTGTATTTTTATAATCTGCTTCTAATTTCTGAAAGTTCTCATTTTCCATAAAAAGCATCGCTATTGCTTGTATAACAGGAGCATATCCATAAAAAGGAAAATCAGCAGTATCTTTTTTTTGAGATAAAATATTGTCTACATTTGTGGCTATTTTTTCAAATATTTGCAACATTCTCTCGTGATGCTGGAGTGATTTGGGGTTTTTGTTTTCAATATACCGACTCAAAAACTCTTTAGACTTTTCTTTTGAAAAGAAATTGATTTGATAATATCCATAGTCAGGAGCATTTAGTACCTCATTTAATGTCAAAGCAATAAAATCTGCTGTCTCTCGCCTTGCAATCAATGCGATTGTAGGAGTTTTCACGTTTTTTGTGAACTTATAAATCTCTGAAATAAAGTTGTGTATACGCCCCCATCCGCAAGCAACCTCTGCTTCGTCAAACGCATCAATAATAAATCCAATTTTTCCATTTTGAATGTCTGTAATAACAGAAGGAATATTGCTTTCTCCAAATGAATCTATTAAAGTACCCGAGAAGTAGTTTTTACCTATATCAATGCCTGAAAGATTCCAAAGATATACATTTTGTTTGTTTGCCCAAAAAGTGCTAAGAGCAGATTTCCCCGTCGCACCGGGAGCCGTAATGATAAGGAAAGGACTTTTCTCATTACCTTCGATTTTCTTTAATGAAGGTTCAATAAAAAAGTCAGGTGCTTTGGGAATTGTTATCTCTGTCGATGCTGCCAGTGGGTACACCTTTTCAATAGATACCAATTTGTCCAAAAGATCAGTTAATTCAATATTCATATCTCCACCCATAAGTCACCTTTTAATATCAGATATATTTTCGATAATATAACATATATTATATGACACTCGTATCACTACTTCACATTTTAGCATCCATATCTATATTTATCGCATTTTCAGCAGGGCATACCCCTCAGATATAGTCAATTTCGCCAACATCTACGTCGCTTTTGCAATACAATAAAATTATTACGCAGCTTATATCATAGGTGAAAATTTTAGTCAAGTCCCAAAAGCGAAAAACGCTATCTAGTACGCCTCTTCGGTAGCCTCGCTAGGGTGCCCTCCGTAAAAAAACCACAGAACAGCCCCGCAAGTTAGATTGTAGCGGGGCTGCGCCGTGTTTATCTGAACGTTACGCCGAGCTTTATCGGGAACGACAGCGAGGTGCGCTCGTATTCGCGCCGCTGAAAATATGGGTCGTCCTTCGGTCTGCTTCCTTGATAAACCGCTAGCCGCTTACCCGTATTACGGTATTTAGGCTTTCGCCCCTCGGTAATCCCGCTCGGTAGCCACCTGCGCGGAAACTCCCAGCAAAGCCTTCTTGATAAACTCGGTAAATGCTTATTTGCCCTATGGCTCTCTATGCTTGCCTATATGCAGAGTTCCTTCAGGGAACTCGGTCGTTCGGCTACCGCCGAACGCCTTATCCGCCCTATAGGCTTTCGCCCCTCGGTAATCCCGCTCGGCAGCCTCCTGCGCGGAAACCGCTGGCAAAGCCTCCTTGATAAACTCGGTAAATGCTTATCCGCCTTATGGGTTTTCGCCTCTCGGCAAAGCCCCATAAAAAGAACAGCCCCGCAAGCTAGATTGTAGCGGGGCTGTGCCGTGTTTATCTGAACGTTACGCCGAGCTTTATCGGGAACGACAGCGAGGTGTGCTTGTATTCGCGCCGCTGAAAATATGGGTCGTCCTTCGGTCTGCTTCCTTGATAAACCGCTAGACGGGCGTATCGGTGGGATTGCTCGGTAGCCACCTGCGCGGAAACTCCCAGCAAAGCCTTCTTGATAAACTCGGTAGCCGCTTATCCGCCCTATAGGTTTTCGCCTTTCGGCATATTGCTCGGTAGTCTTACTGGTGGAAACCGCCAACGAAGCCTTCTTGATAAACTCACTCGATGCTTATCTGTATTATGGCTTTCGCCCCTCGGCAATCCCGCTCGGTAGCCTCCTGCGCGGAAACCGCCGGCAAAGCCTTCTTGATAAACTCGGTAAATGCTTATTTGCCCTATGGCTCTCTATGCTTGCCTATATATAGAGTTCCTTCAGGGAACTCGGTCGTTCGGCTACCGCCGAACGCCTTATCCGCCCTATGGGGTTTCGCCTTTCGGCATATTGCTCGGTAGCCTTACTGGTGGAAAACGCCAGCGAAGCCTTCTTGATAAACTCGGTAAATGCTTATCTGCCCTATGGCTCTCTATGCTTGCCTATATGCAGAGTTCCTTCAGGGAACTCGGTCGTTCGGCTACCGCCGAACGCCTTATCCGCCCTATAGGTTTTCGCCTTTCGGCATATTGCTCGGTAGCCTTACTGGTGGAAACCGCAACGAAGCTTTCTTGATAAACTCACTCGATGCTTATCTGTATTATGGCTTTCGCCCCTCGGTAATCCCGCTCGGCAGCCTCCTGCGCGGAAACCGCCAGCGAAGCCTCCTTGATAAACTCGGTAAATGCTTATTTGCCCTATGGCTCTCTATGCTTGCCTATATATAGAGTTCCCTCAAGGAACTCGGTCGTTCGGCTACCGCCGAACGCCTTATCCGCCCTATAGGTTTTCGCCTTTCGGCATATTGCTCGGTAGCCTTACTGGTGGAAACCGCAACGAAGCCTTCTTGATAAACTCACTCGATGCTTATCTGTATTATGGCTTTCGCCCCTCGGTAATCCCGCTCGGCAGCCACCTGCGCGGAAACTCCCAGCAAAGCCTCCTTGATAAACTCGGTAAATGCTTATTTGCCCTATGGCTCTCTATGCTTGCCTATATATAGAGTTCCCTCAAGGAACTCGGTCGTTCGGCTACCGCCGAACGCCTTATCCGCCCTATAGGTTTTCGCCTTTCGGCATATTGCTCGGTAGCCTTACTGGTGGAAACCGCAACGAAGCTTTCTTGATAAACTCACTCGATGCTTATCTGTATTATGGCTTTCGCCCCTCGGTAATCCCGCTCGGCAGCCTCCTGCGCGGAAACCGCCAGCGAAGCCTTCTTGATAAACTCGGTAAATGCTTATCTGCCCTATAGCTCTCTATGCTTGCCTATATGCAGAGTTCCTTCAGGGAACTCGGTCGTTCGGCTACCGCCGAACGCCTTATCCGCCCTATGGGTTTTCGCCCCTCGGCAAAGCCCCCATAAAAAAAAAGAACAGCCCCGCAAGTTAGATTGTAGCGGGGCTGCGCCGTGTTTATCTGAACGTTACGCCGAGCTTTATCGGGAACGACAGCGAGGTGTGCTTGTACTCATGGTGTTCAACGAGTTCCGCTTTCCACCCATTATCAGTATCGGGAATATGAGGTACTTCGTTTTTGTCAATAAAACGACTTATCTTGACTGATTCATTTATATCCAGTCCGGCGGACAGGTCAAACGAGAGTTTTTCGGAGACGGCATACGAAGCGTCAAACCAGAACTGCGGGTTTGATTCCGGCGTATATACAGGATCAGAAAGCACTGTTCTTCCGCCACCGGCTCCTCCTCTGCCTCCTCCTGTGCTTCTTCCTACTGCGGACAGGTCAGACAGTCCTAGCCCAAAGTCCCATTCGGCTCCAAGTCCGAGAGTAAGCGGTATGCCCGCGGCGTTCTCCAGCGAATAGCCGTAATGGAGCTGAGGGCTTATATACAGCCGGCTGGCAATAACGCCGAGTATTGAGGCGCCGCCTATGTCCATAGAATGGAACAAATTCACTCCGAGCCGCGCCTGTGACGAACCGAATGTAACGGTATATCCGGCGCCGAAGGTGTTGTCGAGGAAGGTTTGTCTGAATTTGTAATGCGTTGTTATTTCCGTTCCCTCGTCGTCGACACTCTTAATGTCTTTGCTGCCGAACCCGTCCAGTCCGGTCAGCACCGACGCGTAGACGTCGAATCCGTTGTCGAATTTGTTTCCGACGGTGATTTCGTTCCCGAAGAAAACGCTGCCCCAGCCTTTAGAAGGTTCTTCAGTCTCTGTTTTACCGTCGTGGTCGTCAGTGTGTTTCTTTGATTTGAACACATTCGTCGGTATGCTGACCGCGCTCTCCTTTACAAAGATTTCCGCCGTAAGCAGATTAGCGGACAGGAGGGCAATGACCCCCCCCCATGCGAATTTTTTCATGCGTGTACCCCTTCCGTGCGGACATAAGGATGAGAGCAACCTAACAAACTCCCGCCCCGCCCGCTTCTGTCGCCTTGCCGTTCGGGTATGGAGGTCCAAAGGACATGCCCGATACGGCGTTAAAGCCGTAATCCAAGTGCGCGGAACGCCCGCCGCCTAGCGGCGCGGACGCTTCCCGCAAGCCGGAACCGCGCGCAGCCCCGCCGTCTAATGGAGACATGCTAGCGGCGGGCGGCAAAAAAGTCAAGATGTTCGTCATAGGGGAAGCGGCAAAACCGCTTCCCCTATGAGACGAGAAAGGGAACTGGCTTTGCCTGTTCCCTTTCTCTCCATTTCGGTAACGCCCAACGGTAGCCGCGGCGCTTGCCTCGCTGCTCTTCACCCGCCCGCCCTGTGCGCCGCGGGTGCGGCGTTCCCCGCTGGGAACGCCGCCTTTGCCCGAACGGCCGAGTTTCCTCAAGAAACTCGGCCGTTCGGCTTTGTCTCTATGCAGAGTTTGTCGCAAGCCGTAGATTTGCGACAAACTCTGTCGTTACCCGCGCGGAGCACGGGTAACGCCGCTACCACTTCCGCGGCACAAACGAGCGGTCGCGGGGCACAATCTGTATCGCCTCCCCGGTCTGCTCCAGCACATACATTCCCTGCTGCAAGGCGTAGGCTTTCGTCTCATCGGACACGACCGCCCCCGCCGCCGCGCCGATAAGCGCCTTGCCCTCAAAGCGTTTGGTCGCCCGCACCTTTTGCATGCGCTGGACGTGCTCGTCGATATGCGCCTTCGTCAGCTTTGTCTTTATTTCGACGAGGATGACGGTGTCCCCGTCCTGAAGCAGAATATCCACCTCCGCTATTGAATGCCTGTCCGCTCCGGTTATGGTGTAGTCCCGCGCCGCCGTCTCTATCTCATAGCCCAGCTCGGCGAACTTCCGCATGACCGCGTCCGGCACAAACGTGTATTCCACCACGTCGCCGAGTCGGTTGCCCAAATCTCCCATTTTCTTGTCCCACTCTTTGCGCGATTCCGCTATTTTCTCATTCCACTCTTTGCGCGATTCCGCCATTTTCTCATTCCACTCTTTCGTGGCTTCCTCGCGGGCTTTTTTTTCTTCCGCCAGATACCGGTATAAGTCGTCGAGCGTTACCTTTTCCGGTGCTGCCGTCTGTTCTGTTGCCATATAAAGCCTCCGTGCGCGTCATTGTAGCGGGGGATTCCGCGCATAGCAAGCGCCTTTGATGACGCCCGCCGCCCGCGCTTGCGTGCGCAACTCTTGCCATAGCTCCGCTGACTGTTGAATAGACCTATACAACGCCACACTTGTGCGCCGGTCCCGCCGCCTTCGCCGTAAACCGCGGCGGGGCTGCCGGGCGGCGAAAACAGCGTTCAGAAAGATTTATTCGCCGAAAGGCATAAAAACGAGCCGTTAAGCGGAAAATGTAGTATATTAGGTACAGGCAAAGCGCGGCTCGCCGGCGCAAGCCGGAACAGGTCTGTTCAAGGCTTGCGCAAGCAAGCGCAAAGGTTGCGAACACGGGCGCAAGAGTTGCGAACACGGGCGCAAGAGTTGCGAACACGGGCGCAAGAGTTGCGAACACGGGCGCAAGAGTTCAGAACACGGGCGCAAAGGTTGCGAACACGAGCGCAAAGGTTGCGAACACGGGCGCAAAGGTTGCGAACACGGGCGCAAGAGTTGCGAACACGGGCGCAACAGTTGCGAACACGGGCGCAACAGTTCAGAACACGGGCGGCACGGGTGCGGAAGGCGCGGCGCTTATTCGACACAGCACGGGAATGGCTCGGTACGGCGAGAATGCCGTTCGTTAAGACAAGCCGGAGAAAGACGGCTAAAAAGGAGAAATTATGGCAAGGATAAAAATGATACCGAGCGGGGACGGCGAGTTTCTGGAGTGGGGGGACGTGTTCTGCGCCTACCTCGGAACGAAGGCGGACGAATGGGGAATTCCCGAAGCGGCGGTAGCGGCGCTGGAGGGGTTCCGCACGGAATACCGGCGGGCATACACGGCGGCGCAAAACCCCAACCGCGGCAAGGCGGACGTGTTCGCCAAAAACGAGGCGCGCGCCGCCTATGAGACGGACGTGCGCCGCTTCATTCAGGAATACATAGCGTTCAGCCACCTCGTCTCGGACGACGACCGGATTCTTTTGGGCGTGACGGTGCGCAGCGCGAGCCGCACGCCGGTTCCGGTGCCCTCGACGATTCCCTCGTTCACTATCGGCACGGCGGTATTGCAGCACCTGTCGATAATCTTTCATGATGAAAACGGCGCCGGCGAAGCGAAGCCTTTCGGGGTGCACGGGGCGGAAATCCTCTGGGAAATCCGCGAGACGCCGACCGAGAATCAGGAGGATTTGACGCATTCGGCGTTCAGCACCCGCTCGCCCTACAAACTCTCTTTTACGGGCGACCAGCGGGGAAGCCGTGTATACGTCTGCCTCCGGTGGGAAAACACCCGCGGAGAAAAGGGGCCGTGGAGCGCGATAAGCTCGGCGGTGGTGCCGTAAGGTCATTCCAAAGGCGGGTTCCCCGCCTTTGGAATGAGACGAGAAGGAAGCGGGCAAAACCCGTTTCTTTCTCTCCATAGGGGTCGAAGGAACTGCCGCTGAGTGCGGAAATGCACAGCACACGATGCCGCAACACGGGAATGCACGGCTTTTGTAGCATAGGGGATAAGTAAAAATAATTTTACTCCAGTTGACGCGGTTAAACATAAGTGGGTAGTATACAAGTATACTAAAACAAAAGGGGCAGGAAATGAAGGCGTATGATATGGCACGGTATATTTGCGCAAAAAAAGGCAAAATGAATCAGCTTCAACTTCAAAAGCTGATATATTATATAGATGCATGGAACCTCGCAATTCTGAAAAGCCCCATTATCGACGAAGATTTTCAGGCGTGGCTTCATGGACCTGTCGTGAATGAGCTTTGGCAAAAGCTAAAATCAGAGGGCGTAGAATCACTCTATAGCCCGATATTCGTAGGAAACATTAAGCAAAAAAAAGAAACAATAAAGGAAATAAAAGCTCTTGCGTCAAAAGAGCGGTTGCAGGTAACAGACGACACGCTGAAAACATACGGAAATGAAACCGGATACTACCTTGAATGCCTGACACGCGAAGAATTTCCGTGGAAAGCGGCATGGCTTGGTCTTGACGAGAGCATTAAATTTTATGATGCCCTGCTCCATTGGAGGACAGAGGCAAGTCCCGGTCGTGACGGGTCAAGCACAAGAGCTATCTCAAAAGATTTAATGAAAACATTTTATGAAAAACAGCTTGACAGAATATGAGCGTAGCGAAACGGCAAAATCCCCTTCCAAAACTCCCGTCGCTGAATAAAAGTTGCTTTGATGAAAAAATGCTTATAAGCCTCTCCCATTTTGACAGAAACCAAGGTCAGAGTTTTGTCGAATGGGAAAAAGAAGAGATTCTTGCCGATTTTTTGGAAAAATTGCGCGATTTTACTGAATTGACTCGGTCAGAGGCGGGGCAAACTAAAATGCTTGTTGTATACGGTGATTTCCCGACAAACAGCAAGTTCAAAGAACCTAGTCATACGCCGCGCGACGCGGAATGGTGCCGCATAAAAATTAGCGGCAAAGTGCGAATAGCCGGGCATATAATTGCGAATGTCTTTTATATAGTATTTCTTGACAAGAATCATGAGTTTTTCATTTCAGAAAAAAAGCATACATAAACCATAACCAGTGGCGCAAAATCGTTTTTATGCGCGGACGAGTAGGCTTGAAGCGGCTTCCCTGCATATAGGTATCAATACGCGCCCAGAATCCGTTCCAGCCGCTCCCGCCCGTTTTTCTTTATAGCCTCTGGCGTTCGGTGCCGCCGAGAGGCTTTTACCTATATGCAGAGTTTCCTCAAGAAACTCGGTCGTTCGGCTACCGCCGAACGCCGTTCACCGCGCCAGTATCCGGCAGAAGCGCTTCTTCCCCGCGCGCAGCAGCAGTGCGCCCGCGCCGTCGAGCCGGTCGCTGCCGACGGGCGGGTTCTCGCCGCCGAGGGGCTGCAGGTCGCCGCGGAAATCGGAGGCGAACGCGCCGCCCTGCCGGATAAGCCGCCGCGCCTCGCTTTTGCTTGCGCACAGTCCGCAGTCGGCAAAGAGCTCGGCTGCCGGATAGCCGGAATCGAGCCGCGCGCGGGGCGCTTCCCACGCCGGCAGCGCCTCGCGGTCCCCGCCTCCGCCGAACGCCGCCCGCGCGCCTGCAAGCGCCCGGTCCGCCTCGAACGCGCCGTGGATAAGCCGCGTCGCTTCATAGGCGAGCCGCTCTTTCGCGGCGTTGACGCCGCCCGCGGACAGCGCCTCCACCTCGTCCAGCGGTAAAAAGGTGAACAGCAGCAGGAACTTCCGCACGTCCTCGTCGGCGACGTTCCGCCAGTACTGAAAAAAGTCGTATACGGGCGTGAGCGCGGGGTCGAGGAAGACGGCGCCCTGCTCGGTCTTGCCCATTTTCCTGCCGTCGCTCCGCGTAACCAGCGGGAAGGTCAGCCCGAAGGCTTCGCCGCCCGTCTTGCGCCGGATAAGGTCTGCGCCCGCGACGATATTCCCCCACTGGTCGTCGCCGCCGATTTGGAGAACGCAGTTGTGCCGCTCGCGGAGCATGAGGAAGTCGTAGCTTTGCAGCAATTGGTAGTTGAACTCTATGAACGACAGCCCCGTCTCCAGCCGCTTCCGGTAGGACTCGAAGGCGAGCATTTTGTTCACCGAGAAGCACGAGCCTATGTCGCGCAGAAAGTCGATATAGTTGAGCCCGGCGAGCCACGTTTTGTTGTTTTCCGCGCGCGCGGTCTTGCCGTCGAAGCCGATAAAGCGGTCGAGCTGCCGCTCGATTCGCGCCGCGTTCGCGTCGAGCTGCTCATAGGAGAGCATCCGGCGCATTTCGGTCTTGCCGGAGGGGTCGCCGATTCGCGCCGTGCCCCCGCCGATAAGCGCAATGCCGGAATGCCCCGCGGCGCGGAGGTGCCGGAACGCGAAGAACGGCACCAAATGCCCGATATGCAGGCTGTCGCCGGTGGGGTCGCAGCCGATATAAAACGTTATGGGCGCTGCGTCCATTGCGGCGGAAAGCCCGGTAACGTCGGTACACTGCTGAAAAAAGCCGCGTCCCTTAAGCGTCTCAAGCGCCTTGTTCATAAAAGCACCGTATCATAGCCGGCGCGGAGGGTTCAAGCGATACCCGCGCGGAGGGCGGGTATCGACCGAGTTTCCTCAAGGGACTCGGTGCAAATCTACGACTTGCCCACCGCTGTGCAGGCAAGGCTCTCCAGCGAAAACGGATTATTCAAAAAGCGAAGAATTCCGAAAAAAATTTATTACAGTCTAGGTAGTGTGGACTGGAAGATAGAGGAATAAACACCTGACATGAATGGCGGCGATGAAGGAAGCGGTGAGCTTTGCATAGCGCGTAGCGATTCCCCGCCAGCGCTTGAGGGCACGGAAGACGGTTTCAATGACGTGCCGTGCCCGATACAGTTCATGATTGTACGCTCTTTGCTCTTTCCGGCTTTTAACCGGAGGGATGACGGCTGTTATATCCGCTTCTTTAAGCATGTCGAGCAGTTCGTTCGTGTCATACGCTTTGTCCGCAAGGAACGCTTCCGTCTCCAAATCCTCCATAAGGAGAGGCGCCTGGCTACAGTCCGCGACAGTACCGCTTGTCACAATGCCGCTTGCCGGTATCCCGTACTCGTCGACTACCAAGTGCAATTTGCTGTTCAGCCCCCTTTTGTGCGGCTAATGTCCTGACTGCCGCCTTGTGCCCCGCATGCGTCCGCGTGTGCCTTGATATACGTCGCTG